>JACPOW010000114.1 GCA_016191335.1 Elusimicrobiota bacterium
CCAAGTCCTCGTCTGGCTGGAGGGGCCCCATGAACGATTCCCACCCAGGTTTTCGCGAAGCGAAAACCCTGGCGCCGCAGGCGCCATTCCGTTCAAATGCCGTTGTCAGCGTGGTGCTTCAAAACCCCGTGAACTTGGAGCGCCCCTCCCTTGACAGGGCTCCGCCTCCGTCCTACACTCCCCCCGTACCGGAGGTATTCATGACTCGACAGATCACCGTCGTATTCGGATTCGGCCTCGGCCTCGCCCTGGCCCTCGCGATGAACGGGCCCGCGTTCGCGCAGGTCGCGAAGGACCCGGACGGCGCCGACAAGTGCGTGGGCGGCGCCCCCGGAAGCAAGTGCGGCGGCGCGAACGAAGCCGAGGAGCTCGACCTGCGCGTCCAGTTCGACAAGGAGAGCGCCAAGGGCGAGATCAAGTGCAAGAAGGGCAAGCTCGTGGGCGGCAAGGTGAAGTTCGAGAAGTGCGTCCAGGACAAGCTCGACAAGTACGAGGACATCGCCGTCCTCAAGAAGATCGTCTCCAAGGAGAAGCTCGCCAAGCTCGACGCCAAGAAGAAGACTTTGGCCAAGAAGCTCGCCTTCTACCACTCCGCCTGCAAGGAGCTGAAGAGCAAGCTCGCGGAGATGGGCGAGGCCAAGAAGGAGGACATCGAGTACAAGAAGGCGGAAGGCGCGCTCAAGAAGATCGACAAGGAGTTCGACAAGTCGCTCGCCGAGTGCGCGAAGGAAGACAAGGCCGACTTCACCTGCCCGTCGAAGGACTAGACCTTCCGTCTTAGGCCGCGCGCGAGCAGGACCGCCGCGGCGGCCGCCGCCAGGGCGTAGGCCCACCTCCGGTCCGCCGTCCGCCCGCCTCCGGGCGGGGGCGGCGGGCCGGGGAGGCGGCCCGGGGCGCGCGACGAGGACGCGTCCGTGACCGGAACACCCGACGGACCGGCGGCCCTCTCCTCCGCCGGCGCGGCGGGCCCTCCCGCGACGGGCGCCCCGGCGGCCGCCGGCGCGGGGCCTCCGGAGGCCTCTCCCGCGCCCCGCGCCAGCTCCCCCATCCGCGCGAGCAAGGAGGCCAGGGACGGGGAGCGCCGGCCGCCGGGGCCGAGCTTCTCCGCCGCCAGGTCCTCGGCCGCGGCGAGGCGCCGGTCCTCCTCGGTGTACTCGCCGAACCCGTCGTCCTCCGCCTCCTCGCCGCTGATCTCCTCCTGCGCGGCGCTCCAGACCGCGTCGAGGTCCTCCGGCGGGACGTCCTGGCCCTTGCGGTAGGAGCCCTGCGCGGCGTGCGGGTTGCAGGTCCCCGACAGGCCGGTGCACGAGACGGACCATTGGAAGTCGCGGGCCTGCGCGGTCATGCCGATGTCCTTGAAGGCGGTGGCGCGCAGCTCCGGGCGCGCCGCGAAATCGCGCTTGAGGTCCGCGAACTTCTCCCGCGGGAGCACCGTGAAGAAGTCCGGGCGCCGGACCAGCGCGGCCGGCTCCGCGCTCAGCGCCGCCCGGAGACGGTCGAGCTCCGGCTCCGTCGCGGCGGTGCCGTCGGCGCGCTGGATGGCGGCCTCGCCGCGCGGCCCCGCGCCGACCTTGAGCCCCTGCGCGCGGAAGGTCTCCGCGTAGCCCGCGCGCGCGGCGAGCGCCAGCTCGGGGACGCTCCGGCCTCCGGCCGGCGCGGCGGCGGGCCTCGGCGCGGAAGGCCCGGCGCTCCCCGCGGGCGCTTCCTCGGCCGGAAGGAAGCTCCGGCGCATGGTGTCCGCCGCTCCGGACGCGCGGCGCATCGTCCGCTCGCGCCGCTCCCCCGCGTCCCGGCGCAGGACCTCGGCCCGCTCGGCGGTGGGCGGAGGGCCCGCCGGAGGCGCGGCCGCGGAGGCCTCCGCGGGCATCAGCGCGGCCGCCGGGTCCCCGGGGACCGGCGGAGCCGCGGGAGGGGCGGCTCCGAGGGCGAGGACATCCTCTTTATCCTTTATATTCTTGACCTTTTTCTTCTCGAGGAGGTAGGGCTTGCAGTCGCCGGTCTTCTTGCAGACGAGGAACAGCTTCTTGAGCGCCGCCGCGCTCCCGTCGTCGGCCGGCTTGACGCCCGGGGCGTCGAGGCTCTTGGACACCTCGGTCGCCGTCTCGCGGTCGAGCGTCTTGGACGCCTCGAGCGTCTTCTCGACGGGGAGCTGGGCCGCGGACGGAGACGGGGCCAACGCGGCGGCCAGGAGGGCGGCGGCGAGGCGAGCGGGACGCATCCCAGGAGTTTAACGGCCGGACCGGCCGGTGTCAATCGCCGGTCCTCTCGACGAGGAATCCTTGACCTACGAGGGGAAATCATGTTGAATTAAGCCTTACGCCGGGTAAAGCCCTTCGAGGCGCCGGCTTCCAGGAGATATAACACCATGGCGAAGAAGGCGAACGCGGCGTTCATGAAGCCCCTCACCCCCAGCGACAAGCTCGCGGAGATCGTCGGAGCGAAGCCCCTCCCCCGCACCGAGGTCGTCAAGAAGCTCTGGGCGTACATCAAGAAGAACAACCTGCAGGACAAGAAGAACAAGCGCAACATCAACGCCGACGCGGCGCTGAAGGCCGTGTTCGCCGGCAAGGCGACGGTCAACATGTTCGAGATGACCAAGCTCGTCTCGAAGCACCTGTCCTAAGATCTTTCGGGGCGACCCGAAAATCAGAAGGCCCCCGCGCGAGCGGGGGCCTTCTTCATTCCCCCTTGAACGCCGACGGGGCGGGGGCTATACTTCGAGCGTGAAGTCCCGACCGTTCCCCCTGCTCGCGTCCTTGCTCTTCCTCGTCTTCTCCCCCGCGGGGATCGAGCTCGCGCACGCGGCCTCCCACGCCGTGATCGGGGACTCCCACCTCCACTCTCACGGAGGCAAGGCCCATCGCCACGCGCACGGCGCGGGGCATCATCGCCTACTCCCGGACGGCGCGTCGACGAAGGTCCTCCCGGACGCCGCTCCCGGCGTCGAGGCCGCCGCCGCTCCCGCCGACCCGCTTCCCCTCCCCTCCGCGTCCTTCCTCGCGAGAACGGCTCCGGCCGCGCCCCCGCGCGCGGAAGCCGCCGCGAACGGCCCGAACCCGGGCCGCGCCCCTCCCGCCTGACCCGGCGCTGAGCCGTCGTCGCGCGGCCGTCCCCCGGCCGCGTCCATCCCATCGGAGGTTTCATGTCGGGAGTCCTGCTTCTGCTGTTCCTGTCGTTCTCCCCGGCCCACGCGGCGCCGGCGGACCCGCGCGCCGAGATCAAGAGAGCTTTCCTCACCGGAGCCGAAGGGCCCGATCCGGAGTCGCTGCGCGCCTCGGGCGATCCCCGCGCGGAGGAGCTCCGCGCCCTGGCCGCCGGCCTGCGCGCCCTGCGCGCCGGGACCACCCTCGACCGCGTGGCCGACTTCTCCTACGCGCTCGACCCCGTGTCCCCGCCGATGCCCGAGCCCGAGGTCCTGAGCCGCTACCTCCGCGCCGAGGCCGTCGCGGCCGCGCGCGGCGCGGTCTACAGCCCCGAGCGCGCCGAGCGTTTCCGCGCGCGCCTGCGCACGCAGATCGCGAACCTCTCCTCGGGGCTCGCCGAGTTCCCCGACGAGGGGCCCGGCGCCCCAGGCGACGCCGCGCCCTACCGCGCTCCCGCGCCGGAACCGCGCCGCCGGGAGCTCCCCCTCAGCGCCGCGCCCCCGCTCGTCAGCCCCGAGCGCGGCGCGGTCGTCCCCGCCGTCAACGGCGAGGCCCGGGCCGTCGTCGCCGGCCTCGACGACCGGCTCGAGGACCTGTCCGGACGCCGCGCCGCGGCCTGGCGCGAGGGGCGCCCGTTCGAGGCCGCGGGCCTGGCCGTCGCCTCGGTCGGAGGCCACATCGTCGAGGGGACATGGTCCCTGGTCGCCGGCGCCACGGGCCGGGACTCGGCGAAGAACATCGCGCGCGCGGTGCTCTCCCAGCCCGCGGCCGTCCTCGACTACCGCGAGCGCCAGGCCGCCGTCGCCCGCCCCGGCGACGACCTCGCCGGCTACCTGATCGGGACCTCGCGCAACCTCGCCGTGCTGGCCGTGGAGACCGTCCCCGGCGGGCGCGCGGCCGGGACCGCGACGCGGGCGACCTACGGCGCTTTGGTGCGCGACGCGCGCGACTCGTTCCACGCGCTCGAGGAGGCCGAGGCGGGGCTCGCCGCGGCGAGCCGCCGGCTGGAGTCCTCCGCGGCCGGGAGCGCCGAGCGGGCCGCCCTCGAGCGGGAGGCCGCGGCCGCCCGCGCCCGCTTCGAGCTCAAGCGCGCCGAGCTCGACGCCTCGCGCAAGGCCATGGTCGAGCACCGCATGGCCCGCGCGCTCGACCACGACTTCCACGGGAAGATCGAGACCCGGCTCCTGGACCGGAGCGAGGCGTCGGAGCTCAACGCCCGCTTCGTGCGCGAGGGCGGCAGCCCGCCGTTCCACGAGGGCGTCCCGGTCTACCGGGTCACGACGACCGAGGCCATCGACCTGTGCCGCACCCATCGCGCCGCGGACCTGTCGAAGCTGCGCGCGATGAGGTCGGCCAACGGCGACTGGTTCATCCCGTGCGAGACCTACCACCACTTCGACCAGAAGCACCTGCGCGACCTGCTCGCGCTGCCCGACTCCAACGCCGTGGACTTCGTGGCCCGGTACCGGGTCCCGGCGGGGACGAGGTTCTACGTGGGCGCGGCGGGGCCGATCCGCGGCGAGACGGCCGGCCGGGTCGAGACGATGTACACCGACCAGGCGGGCCGCGCGGTCGGCGGCGGCGGCAACGGCGGGAAGGTGCAGTTCTTCCTCGACCCGCACATCAACGACTCCGGCGCCCGGGACCGGTTCGCCTATCAGCGTTCGAGCCCGGTCCCTCGCGACCACGAGCTGCTCCATCCGATGGAGGCGTTCCGCAAAGCGGCCGAGGCCAAGGACGCGGACGCCGCGCGGAGGGCCTACGCCGACCTCATGCGCCGGCGCCGGGGGCAGGCCGACCTGATCCGGCGGGACGACGCCCTGCGGCTCGACTACGAACGCATCGCGGCCGACATGCGCGAGACTTTCCCGGCCGCGTTCTAAAACCTGGGGGAGGGGCGCCGCCGTTTGGTAGGATTACCGCCGACGCGCCGGCGTGTCCTCGGGGGTCTGGTGGCGCGTACGGGATTTGAACCCGTGATCTTCGCCTTGAGAGGGCGACGTCCTAGGCCGCTAGACGAACGCGCCACCAGAACCCCGAGAACGGAAGGAGCCCCATCTTACCAATTCCGACGAGGTCGAGGCAACTGGTTGTCATCGCGGCGCTCGCCGCGGTGACGGCGTCGTGCGGGACCCTGGAGAAGGCCTTCGCCCCCGCCCCCAACCCCTGGCCCGTCCCGCGCGAGAGCCGGGTGCGGCGGGACGGCCGCATGCTGCGCGTCTACGGCGCTTCCCTTAAGAGCCGGGAGGACGCGGAGTCCGACGCGAAGCGGTCGTTCGAGGCGTGGATGTGGAGCCTCGACCTCGGAGACGACTTCCCCGAGCGCAAGGCGACGATCGACCGCGTCGTGGGCTCGAAGGCCGCCCAGCCCGTGCCGTCTCCGGTCCCGGAGAAGTCCGGCTTCACCTCGATCATCGAGATCGACCTTCCCGCGCTCCAGAAGACCCTCGGCACCCACTATGAGTGAGCGCGTCCCGCGCGAGCTGCTGTTCGGCAACCCCGAGAAGGCCTCGCCGAAGATCTCCCCCAACGGCAAGCTGTGGGCCTACCTCGCCCCGGACGAGGGCGTGCTCAACATCTGGGCCGGCCCCGAGGGCGGCGACGCCCGGCCGCTGACCGCGGACCGCGGCCGCGGCATCCGCGTCTTCTTCTGGGCCGAGGACGAGCGGTCCATCCTGTACTTGCAGGACCGCGACGGCGACGAGAACTGGCACCTGTACCAGACCGACGTCGAGACCGGCGTCACCCGCGACCTGACCCCGTACCCCGGCGTGCAGGCGCAGATCGTCGCCACCGAGCCCCGCTTCCCGAACGAGATCCTGGTCGCGCTCAACGACCGGGACCCCAAGCTGCACGACGTCTGGCGCCTGAACGTCAAGACCGGGGCGCGGACCTTGGAGGCGATCAACCCCGGCGACGCCATCGGCTGGCTGCCCAACCACGATTTCAAGATCGGCCTGCACAAGGCGATGGCCCCGGACGGCGGCACCATCCTGCGCCTGCGCGACGGGGACGGCTGGCGCGACTTCCTGTCCTGCGGACCGGACGACGCGCTCGGCGCCCACGGATTCGCGCCGGACGGCGCCAGCCTGTACGTCGAATCCAGCGTGGACCGGGACACGACCGCTTTGCTCGAGGTCCCGCTGGCCGGCGGCCCGGCCAAGGTCCTCGCCGAGCACCCCGAGTCGGACCTCGGCTCGGTCCTGATCCACCCGCGCCGCTACCACGCCGAGGCGGCCTCCTTCGAGGTGGACCGCCTCACCTGGCGCGCGCTCGACCCCGCCGTGAAGACGGACATCACCGCGATGGCCGCCCTCCAGGGGGACGTCACCATCGTCTCCCGCAACGACGCGGACACGGTCTGGTACCTGCTCGTCAACAAGCCCGACAAGTCTCCCGCCTTCCTGCGCTGGAACCGGGTCGGCCGCGTCGCGACGCCGCTGTTCTCCACGCGCCCGAGGCTCGACGCCTACGCGCTGGCGCCGATGAAGCCGGTCAAATACGCCGCGCGCGACGGCCGGACGGTCCGCGGCTACCTGACCACGCCCGTCGGCGCTCCGGCCGAGAAGCTCCCCCTCGTCCTCCTGGTCCACGGCGGCCCCTGGGTCCGCGACCACTGGGGCTTCCACCCGGAGGCGCAATGGCTGGCGAGCCTCGGCTGCGCCTGCCTCCAGCTCAACTACCGCGGCTCCGCCGGCTTCGGCAAGGCGCATCTGCACGCGGGCGACCGCGAGTGGGGCGCCAGGATGCAGGACGACCTCACCGACGGCGTGAGGTGGGCCGTCGAGCAGGGCGTCGCCGACCCCGCGCGCGTCGCCATCTACGGCGGCTCCTACGGCGGCTACGCCGCCCTCGCCGGCGCGGCGTTCACGCCGGGCGTCTACAAATGCGCGATCGACGTCGTGGGCCCGTCGAACCTCATCACCTTGATCAGGTCGATCCCCCCTTATTGGGAACCCCTGAAAAGGACGTTCGACCTGCGCGTCGGCTCCGTCGACACCGAGGAAGAATTCTTGAAGTCCCGTTCCCCTTTGTTCCATGTCGACAAGATCGACATCCCGCTCCTCATCGCCCAGGGCGCCCACGACCCGCGCGTCAAGCAGGCCGAGTCGGAGCAGATCGTCGCGGCCCTTCGCGCGAAGGGCAAGCCCGTCGAATACCTCCTCTATCCCGACGAGGGCCACGGCTTCGCCAAGCCCGCCAACCGCCTCGACTTCTACGCCAAGGCCGAGGCGTTCCTCGCCAAGCACCTGGCGTAGGCCTTTAGCCCGAGTCACATCCGGGTCCTACGCCCGGGTCCTTTTGGGCCTTCCGGCGCTGAATCTTCCCCTAAGAACAACCTACCATGGGGGTATGATCCCCTCCACGCTCCGCCGGACTTTGCTCGCGCTCGCCGTCATCGCTTTCCTCATCTCCCGCGCCTCGGCGCAGACCGACGCCGCCTTCGCCACCGCGCTCCAGCTGGGCGCCCCCACCGCGGTCCAGTTCGCCCAGGCGAAGGCGAAGCCGCAGAAGCCGGCCCCCGCGCCCAAGGCGCCGGTCGCCGACGACGCCGTCTGGCAGAAGGTCCTCGAGACCGTGAAGCGCGACGGCGTCTACAAGCCCGGCAACGGCCCCCTGCCGGGCGCGTTCACCATCGACGACTCCTCCGGCGACCCGAAAGGGGCGCGCGTGGAGCGCAGCGTCGCCGTCCTGGGCATGATCAACGACGACGAGCAGTTCGAGGCGATGGGCGCGATCTTCGTCGTCAAGAGCTACACGCTCGACCCGAAGGACGGCAACTTCCGCGTGGACCAGTGGATGTTCATGACCGACATCTACGGCGAGGTGGGCGACGGCGGCCACGGCCTCGTCATCCAGACGCCCGACGGGAAGACCGTCTCGGCCGTCCCCGAGAAGCTGAGCCCCTCCGACCCCCGGATCCAGGCGCAATACGACGCGATGATCAAGTACTGGGCCGAGCGGGCCCCCAAAGGAGCCTGACCATGAAACTTCTCCCCCTCGCCCTCGCCCTGACCCTCGCGGTGCCGGCGGCCGCGGCGTCGACCGACTCCGACTTCGCGTCCTCGCTGGGCGGCATGAGCGAGAGCCTCATCGGCCGCGCGAAGGCCCTCCAGGGGAACTACCGGATGGCGACCCAGGAGTCCGGGCCCAACGACCCCATCCTGCTCGCCCAGAAGCCGCTGCTCGACCTGATCAAGAAGGTGGAGCCCTCCGTCGTGTTCCTCGTGATGACGACCCAGAGCGAAGGCCCCGGCAAGAAGCCCGGCGGCGGGATCTGCACCGGGTTCTTCACCGACGCCCTCAAGGAGCTCGGGCGCCCGAGCATCATCACCACCAACGCGCACTGCGTGGAGAAGATGGCGATCGGCGCCGAGATCCAGGTCGGCCTCTACACCGGCGACGACAACCGCCCGAAGATGACCAAGGGCAAGGTCCTCGCCTACGGCAGCAGCACCGCCGCCAAGGACATCGCCTTCGTCGAGCTCGTCGACCCGAGCCTGAACCGCCGCCCGCTGCCGCTGTGGTCCAAGCTCGACCGCGGCGAGCAGGTCATCGCGATCGGCAACCCGCTGGGCATGACCTTCTCGATCTCCCGCGGCATCGTCAGCGCCCTCGAGCGCGAGCGCCTGAGCTCGTCCTTCGTCCTCGAGATGAACCAGTCCGACGTCGCCGTCAACCCCGGCAACTCCGGCGGCCCGCTGTTCAACATGTGGGGCAGCGTCGTCGGCATCAACACGATGATCGCCTCCCAGTCCGGCGGCTTCGAGGGCATCAGCCTGTCCGTGCCCTCGTCCTACATCACCTTGGCGATGCAGCAGTACAAGCGCACCGGCAACCTGTCGCCGGGAGCGATGCAGGTGGAGGTCTCCCCCTCGACCGAGACCCTGAAGCTGACCGTGCGCAAGGTCGTCCCGGGCGGCCCCGCCGAGGCGGCGAAGATGCAGGCCGACGACCAGCTGATCTCCGTCGACGGCGTCGACCTGAGCGGCGCCGACAACGAGGCCGCGATGAAGGCCTTCCTGACCTACGTGAAGTACCGCTCGCCGGGCGAGAAGGTCACGGTGACCGTGCGCCGCGGCGGCAAGGACGTCGCGCTGTCCGTGACGCTCGGCGCGCCCAAGCCGCCGGAGCCGCCGCGACCGGAGTGGGCGCCGATCCCGCCCAAGGAGAAGGCCGACAAGTCCGGCCCGACCAGCTTCTCGATCTAGCCGCCTCCAAGTTCACGGGGTTTTGAACTCGGTCCTGGACCGAGTTGATACCGGCGCTTAAACGGCATGGCGCCTTGCGGCGCCAGGGTTTTCGCTTCGCGAAAACCTGAGGGTGAAGCGGTAGAATAGGCGGCCGAGAACCG
>JACPOW010000026.1 GCA_016191335.1 Elusimicrobiota bacterium
CGACAAGGTGGCCGACGCGAAGGGCACCGTCGATTCCGTGGAATCGAACCCCGACCAGATCCTCAAGAAGGCGAAGGACTCGCTGAAGAACCAGGAAGTGCAGGACGAGATCGCCAAGCGCAAGGCCGCCATCGAGGAAGCGCGCAAGGCCAAGGGCTCGGCCGGCGGCGACGCCTCCCAGTCCAAGGCCCTCGGCTACTTCGCCAAGGTCGTCGGCATCGGCTTCGCCCTGATCTCCCCGTGGATCTCGGCCGCCGTTTACTCCGTGCTCGGCCTCGTCGCCATCGCGATGGCCCCCGAGCAGGGCCGCTGGCTCGGCCGTCAGCTCGCGGTCATCGGCCTCGGCACGCTCGTCATCGGCGGCGCCGCGTCGCTCGCGGTCGCCAAGCTCGGCCTGGCGGTGGGCGCCTTCGGCGTCGGCGTCTCCTTCCTCGTCCCGGCCGGCATCGCGCTGGCCATCGGCGTCATCGCGACGCTCCGCGCCAACAAGAAGGACGGCGCGACGCTCGCCTCCGCCGCCGCCACCCCGGCGGGCTCGTCCGTGACCCCGGCCCCCGTCGCGGCCCCGGCCGAGGCCTCCGCTCCCGTCGCGTCCTCCCCCAAGGCCTCGTTCTCGATCAAGCCGCTGCTCGACCTCATCGCCCGCGCGTGGAACGCGCTGCTCGGCGTCCTCGGCATGGGCGTCAAGAAGATGGAGACGCCCGAGGTCATGGCCCAGCGCCTGATCGACCAGCTCAACGCCGCCAAGCCCGTCTACAACAACAAGGTAAAAGAAGCTTCGACTTTAGTCGAAGCGCTCCGCCAGCAGATCGCCGGCGAGCAGGCGAAGATCGCCGACTTCGACCGGACCATCACCGCCCTCCTGTCGGACAACGACCCGTCCAACGACATCCAGGCCGCCGGCCTCCTCAACAGCCAGAAGACGCTCGAGGCGTCCGTCGCCGCGAGCAAGGAGCAGCTGGCCGCCTCCGAAAAGGCGCTGGAGAACATCAAGGGTGAGCGCGCGCGCTTCTTCTCCGAGCGCGAGGAGACGCTCGCCAAGATCCAGTCCGGCCTCACCAAGGTCAAGGCCGCGGAGATCCAGAAGGAGATCGCCGAGCTCAAGGGCGGCTTCCAGGTCGGCGACCTCAAGGACAACATGGACCGCTTCGAGGACGCGGTCAACGACAAGGTGGCCGACGCGAAGGGCACCGTCGATTCCGTGGAATCGAACCCCGACCAGATCCTCAAGAAGGCGAAGGACTCGCTGAAGAACCAAAGGCGAAGGACTCGCTGAAGAACCAGGAAGTGCAGGACGAGATCGCCAAGCGCAAGGCCGCCATCGAGGAAGCTCGCAAGGCCAAGGGCTCGGCGGGCGGCTCGCTCGTCGCGGCCGCGCTCGGCGCCGGCGTCCTCGGCGGGCTCGTGACGGGCGTCGTCGCCTACCTGCGCGCCTCGCGCGCGCACCCGGGCAATGGCTGGAACGGCTTCACGGCGCTGAAGGCGGCCGCCGTCGGGGCCGCCGTCGCCGGCCTGCTGGGCGGCGCCGCGGCGCTGCTCCTGCCGGCGGCCGTCCTGCAGTCGCTGGGCCTGCTGCTCTCCGCGGTCGCCGCCAGCGGCGTCGCGCAGGTCCTGGGCCTGGCCGTCGCGTCCGCGACGGTCGCGGGGATCGTCTCCCTCCTGCGCGCCGAGCGCTCGTCTCCCGGCAACGGCTGGAACGGCTTCCGCGCCGCGAAGGCCGCCGTCATCGCCGGCGGCGCCGGGCTGGCGCTCGGGCTCCTGCTCGTCGTCCTGCTCTAAGACCCCTTTCGGACCCCCGAAGGCCCGCGCGACGACGATCGCGCGGGCCTTCACCTTTTAAACGGCGTTTCACCGGACTGTTTCCGGAAACAGTCCGCGCCGAACTCGCACCGGTGCGAGTTCCATGGCCGCGCCGGCCTTCACTTTGGCTAGAATCCATCCCATGATCCCCCTCCTTCTGCTTCTCGTCGCCGCGCCTCTGCACGCCGCCGACCGCGACGCCGAGCTCAAGGCCGACACGCTCGCCCACGCCAAGGCCCTCGTCGCGCTCGACACCTCGAACCCGCCCGGCAACGAGATCATCGCCGCCCGCTACATCGAGAAGGCGCTCGGCAAGGACGGGATCGCCTCCGAGCTGCACACGTCGACGGGGACGCGCACGAGCCTCGTCGCGCGGATCAAGGGCGACGGGTCCAAGCGTCCGCTCCTGCTCATGTGCCACACCGACGTGGTGCCCGCCGACGCCGCCGGCTGGAAGACGCCGCCCTTCGAGGCCGTCGAGAAGGACGGCTACCTGTACGGGCGGGGCACCGCCGACACCAAGGGCATGTGCGCCGCGGAGATGGCGGTCATGTCCTGGCTCAAGCGGACCGGCCTGCCGCTGGCGCGCGACGTGATCTTCTTCGCCGAGGCGGACGAGGAGAGCGGCGCGTCCGTGCGCCACATCGACCACCTCCTGCATCACCGGCCGGACCTCGTCGCCGCCGAGTTCGGCATCAACGAGGGCGGCAACTCCATCTGGAAGGACGGCCGGATCCACGAGATCCGCGTCGAGGCCGCAGAGAAGGAGTACATGGACTTCACGCTCACCGCCAAGGGCAAGCCCGGCCACTCCTCCGTGCCGACCGAGGACAACGCCCTGGCCCGCCTGGCCAACGCCGTGGCCCGCCTCTCCGCCCACCGCTTCTCCGTGACCCTGAACCCGGTCACCCGCGGCTTCCTCGAGCGTCAGGCCGAGACGGGGCCGGCCCCGCTGGCGGCCGCGGTCAAGGCCTTGCTCGCCGCCCCCTCCGGCCCCGTCCGCGAGGAGGCCGGGACGGCGCTCGCGCGCCTCGCCCCGGAGTTCGGCGCGATGCTGCGGGACACGGTGACGCCGACGATGCTCAAGGCGGGCTACAAGAGCAACGTGATCCCCGCCGACGCGACGGCCACCTTCAACGCGCGCATACTGCCGGGGCGCAAGGCCGCCGACCTGATCGCCGACATCAAGGCCGTCGTCGCCGACCCGCGGATCGAGTACGCCTTCGAGCCCCCGACGCGGGCGCCCGTGGACGCCATGCCCATCGACACGCCGCTGTACCGCGCCGCGGTCGAGTCGGCGAAGGGCGTGCGCGTGATGCCCTACATGGCGGCCTGGACCACCGACTCGCAGGACGTGCGCGGCCACGGCACCATCGTGTACGGCATCGACCCGCCGATGACGCTCGAGGACATCAAGCACGTCCACGGCGAGGACGAGCGCCTGCCGCTGGCCGCCCTGGACTGGTACGCGGTGTATCTGCGCGACATCGTCGTGAAGACGGCGGGGAAATAACGATGAAAACGGCTCTCTTCGTCCTGCTTCTCGCCGGACCGTGCCTCGCGGCGGACCGGCCGGCGTACGCGCCCAAGCGCCTGGCGCTCGTGCGCCAGGTGACCGACGTGGACGCCTCCCCTGACGGGAAAGAGGCGTTCTTCGTGACGGACATCACGGGCGCCATGGAATTGTGGAAGGTCCCGGCGAACGGGGGCTGGCCGACCCAGCTCAGCGACCTGGGCGAGCAGGTCGTGTCGGTCGATGTCTCCCCCGACGGGAAGAACGTCATACTTGCGTCCGACTACGGCGGCGACGAGCGGCCCGACCTGTTCCTGCTGCCGTCCGCCGGCGGCCCGGCCGAGAACGTCACCAAGTCCACGCGCGCCGAGACATCGCCCGCGTATTCGCCCGACGGGAAGAAGATAGCCTTCGTCGCCGACCCCGGCGAGCCGTTCGTGTTCCAGCTCTTCGTCATGGACCTGGCCACGCGCCGGGAGACCCAGCTCACGCGCGAGGCGGTCAACGTGTTCTTCCCCGTCTGGTCGCCCGACGGCAAGATGATCGCCGCCACGCGCACGGGAGACGACCGCTCCGGGGACCTCGTCCTCGTCTCGGCCGACGGGCGCATGGTCGAGTACGCCGAGCCGCCGGTCAAGGGCGGCATCGTCATCCCCCAGTCCTGGTCCCCCGACGGCAAGAGCCTGCTGACCGTCGCGGAGGACGCCCAGGGCTTCCACCGCCTGTACCTGATCGGCGACGGCGGCAAGGGCCGGTTCATCGGCCCCTCCGGCTGGGATGTCGAGCACGCCGAGTGGCACGAGACCGCGGGCATCGTCTTCGCGCGCAACGAAAGCGGGGCGTCCGCGTTGTACCGCCTGCGCTCGCCCGACGCCAAGCTCGAGCGCCTGACCCCGGCGAAGGGGCGCGTCGAGGGCTTCGTCCTCGACCGCGCGGGGCGTTCCTTGTTCCACGACTGGAGCGACTCCTCCCACGCCCCCGACGCCTGGCGGCTCGACCTCGCGACCGGCAAGCGCACCCAGCTCACCCGTTCGATGCTCGGCGGGGTGAAACCCGAGGAGCTCGCGAAAGGCGAGATCATCTCGTACCCGTCGTTCGACGGCAAGCTCATCAGCGCCGTCTACCTCAAGCCGCCGGTCGCCCGCCTGGGGACGCCCCCGCCCGTCGTCGTCATGGCCCACGGCGGCCCGGACTGGCAGAGCTTCGACGACTTCCACCCGATGCGCCAGGCCCTCGCCGAGGCGGGCTTCGCGGTGCTGGCCCCCAACTTCCGCGGCTCGACCGGCTTCGGCCGCGCCTTCCTCGACGCCAACCGCAAGGACTGGGGCGGCGGGGACCGCAAGGACATGATCGCCGGCGTGCGCTACCTGGCCTCGCGCGGCGAGGCCGACCCGAAGCGGGCCGGCATCACCGGCGGCAGCTTCGGCGGCTACTCGACCTTGTACGCGCTCGCGCGCAACGAGGGCGACTGGGCCGCGGGCGTGGCCGCCTACGGCATGCCCGACCTGGCGCTCGACTACGAGCTGTCCAAGAGCCGCTTCGCCACCTGGTACGAGACGATGATGGGCAACCCGAAGGACGACGCCGCCCTCTTCAAGGAGCGCTCGGCCATCACCTACCTCGACGACCTCAAGGCGCCGCTGCTGATCTTCCAGGGCGCCAACGACACGAACGTGCCCCTGGCCGAGGCGGAGCTCGTCCACAAGCGTCTCAAGGCGCTCGGCCGCGACGCCGGCCTCGTCGTGTACCCCGACGAGGGCCACGGCTTCTCGCGGCGCAAGAACCTGACCGACTACTACGAGCGCACCGTCGCGTTCTTCTCGGAGAAGCTCGCTCCCCGCTGACTATCCTTGAGGATAGCCGGACTCGCACCGGTGCGAGTTCGCGGCGACTGTTTCCGGAAACAGTTGCGCGGGGTCAAAGGCCCGTCATGGGCGAAATGGTAAAATGGCCCGTGCCCCAGCCCTTTCCCCATCATTATGAAGTGAACCTGACCTGGAAGGGCGGAGAGGCCAGCGAGATCTCCGCCGGCCCGCGCCCGGTCCTCCCCGGCGGCCCGCCCGCCGAGTTCGACGGCACCGACGAGACGCGCTGGAGCCCGGAGCACCTCGTCCTGGCCGCGCTGGCGCAGTGCCTGATGCTGACCTGGGTCTCGCTGAACAAGCGGTCCCAGATCCCGCTCAAAGGCTGGGAGTCGAAGGGCGAGAGCGTCCTGGAGAAGACGAAGGAAGGCCTCGTGTTCACCTCGTTCAAGCTGTCGGTCGTCCTGAAGACCGACGCCTCCCGCGTCGACGAAGCGCGCCGTCTGCTGGACGGCGCCAAGAAGTACTGTATCATCGCCAACTCGCTCAAGACCGCGCCCACCCTCGACGCCGTCGTGGAAGCCGCCTGAGCCATAAGCCCCCGGTCTCGGAGCGCGCCGCGCTCCTGGTCCTCGCCTCCGTCCACTTCGTCAACCTCCTCGACTTCATGATGGTGATGCCGATGGGCCCGGACTTCGCGAGCGCCCTGGGCATACCGATGAACCATCTCGGGATCGTCGGCGGCGCCTACACCGCGTCGGCCACGGTCGTCGGCATCGCCGGCTCGATGCTGCTCGACCGGTGGGAGAGGCGCTCCGCGCTCACGATCGCCATCGTCGGCCTCGGCCTGTCCACGATGACCGGGGCGCTCGCCGTCGGCAGCGCGTCCTTGATCCTGGCGCGCGTGGCCGCCGGCGCCTTCGGCGGCATCGCCGCGACCTTGTGCTTCTCGATCGTCGCCGACCTCGTCCCCGAGGAGCGCCGCGGCCGGGCCACGGCCGTCGTGGCCTCCGGCTTCTCGCTGTCCTCGATCGTGGGCGTGCCCGCGGGGCTCGAGCTCGCGCGGCGCGGAGGCTGGCGCGCGCCGTTCCTCGTCGTCGGGATGGTCGCGCTGCTGCTGGCCGTGGCGGCGCGCCTGCTGCTTCCCAAACTGAGGGCTCATCTTGATACGAAAGAAGTCGCCGCGCCGCTGCCGATGGACGCGCGCATGGGCATGAGCTTCGTCGCGTTCGGCTGCGCGATCCTGGGCAACTTCCTGCTCGTCCCCAACCTCTCCGCCTACCTGCAGATCAACATGGGCTTCCCGCGCGAGCACATGGGGCTGCTGTATCTGGGCGGCGGGCTCGCGAGCCTGGCGACGATGCGCCTGTCGGGCATCTGGACGGACCGCTCCCGCGCCCTGTGGCCGGTGCTGACGGGGACGGTGCTCGTCTCGCTGGCCCTGCTGTTCGGCGCGGTGCTCCAGCCGCCGTGGCTGCCGCCGGTCCTGTTCTTCTCCGTGTTCATGAGCTGCAACGCCGCGCGCTGGGTCGCGATCAACGCGCTCGCCAGCCGCGTGCCGCCGCCGTCGGCGCGGGCCCGCTACCTGTCGGCGCAGAACGCGTTCTCCCACGCGGCCAGCGCGGTGTCGGCCTTCGCCTCCGCGGCGTTCCTGTCCGAGGGGCCCTCCGGCCGCCTGATCGGGTTCCCCGCGCTGGCGGCCACGGCCGCGGTGCTCGGCCTGGGCGTGCCGTTCGCGGTCTGGCGGCTCGAGGCGATGCTCCCCGCCCGCCGCCACGCGCTGCCCGTGCCCGTCCCGGCCGAGTTCTAATCCCCGAGAAGGCTCAGGTAGAGGTGGGGCTCGGAGACGGCCTTCCTCGCCATCTTGAGCACGCGCGAGAGGGCGTGCTTCGTGTTCGGCCCGGCGTTCTCCGAGAGCTTCTCGAGCTCGGGGATCACGACGGCCAGCTGGAGCCGGTTGAAGGCGGTCACGCCCTCGACGTCCACGTAGCGGAGCATCGGGTAGTCCGGGTTCCCGTTCGGGATGGCGGCGGCGAGGATGCCGCCGTCGTCGATGAACAGGTCCAGCTCCCCGCCGAACTCATCTTCCAGATACGCGTCGAGTCCCATGCTACCTCCCCGGATACATCGTCACGACCGCGCCGTCCGGCTCGGAGATGACGACGCAGGTCTTCACCGGCCGGCCCGAGCGCCCGTCCGTGCCGATCGCGTCCTTCGCGGCGGCGACGCGCTTGTCGCGGCCGTTCTCCTGGCGGACCGGCTTGGCCTTCTCCGCGGCCTTGAGCAGACGGAGCAGGTCGGTGCCGGGAAGGAACAGGCTCTTGCCGCGGCTTCGGCGCCCGCCGGCGAAATGGCTCTCGCGCACGTGGCGCTCCGCCCGCTCGCCGAGCGTCAGGACGGCCGGGTCCGCCGCGGCGGCGAAGGCGGCGAGGGCGAGGACGGCGAGAACGGCGCGTCGGAGCATGGGCGATTATATAAGATGCCTCCATGAAGAAGCTCCTCCCCCTCCTCGCGCTGTGGGCCTCGGCGTGCGCCCCGATGATCAACGACATCACGACGACGCCCGACGACCCGCCGAGCTTCCGGCGCGCGGCCCTGCTGCCCGAGAACCGGGGCCGGGAGATGACCTATCCGAACTCCAACATCTCGCGCCAGCGCCGGGCCTACCCCGACCTCAAGCCGCTCGCCCGCGCCGAGGCGCCGGAGAGCGCCTACGAGGCGGCGCTGGCCGCCGCGCGGCGCATGCCGCGCTGGAACGTCATCGCCGCCGACGCCGCCGCGCGCGTGATCGAGGCCGTGGCGACGACGGGGCTGATGCGCTTCAAGGACGACGTCGTCATCGAGGTGCGCCCCAACGGGACCGGTTCCGCCGTGCACATGCGCTCGAAGTCGCGCGCGGGCAAGGGCGACCTGGGGGCGAACGCGAAGCGCATCCGCGCGTTCTTCGAGGAGCTCGGCCGCTAGCGCGCGAGCGCGAAGCCGAGGAAGCGCTCGACCGCGTAGGTCGAGAGCTGTCCGCACGGGCCGTT
This sequence comes from Elusimicrobiota bacterium, assembly GCA_016191335.1. Lineage (GTDB taxonomy): Bacteria > Elusimicrobiota > Elusimicrobia > UBA1565 > UBA9628 > GWA2-66-18. Next base: position 8,145 of record JACPOW010000026.1, read on the forward strand.
GAAGTTGTAGTCGCAGCCGTGCGTGGCCCAGGGCATGTTCAGGAAGAAATGCGGGACCCCCGCGGCCTTCAGCTTCGAGGAGAGCCGGTACTCGTGCAGGGGCCAGACCATCTCGTCGCGGCCGCCGTGGATCATCAAGGTCGGGGGAGAGCGCTTGCCCGCGGCCAGAAGCGGCGAGGCTCGCTCGTAGCGCTCCGGCTCCTCGGCGGGGGAGCCGCCCAGGTACTGGCGAAGCAGCCTGCGCGAGTCGATCATGCGCTTGGGGCCGGGGACGCGCCAGGCGAGGAAGAGGTCGTTGGGGCCGTAGAAGGAGACGACGCCTTTGAGGCCGGGGAAGGGCTCGGGGTCGTGGGCGGCGGAGAGGGCGATCTGGGCGCCGGCGGAACGGCCGAGGAGGATCACGCGGTTCGGGTCCAGGGACAGCTCGGGGGAACGGCGACGGAGGAAAGTCAGCGCGTCGCGGAGGTCCTCGACCGGGCCGGGGAAGATCGAGCGCGGGGCGAGGCCGTAATCGACGGAGGCGACGGCGTAGCCGCGGGCGGCGAGATACCGGGACAAGGGGTCGAGCTCGAGGCGGGAGCCGCTTTGCCAGGAGCCGCCGTGGACGACGACCACGAGAGGCGAGGGCTTGAGCGCGGCGACGGGACGGTACAGCTCGAGGGAGAGGACCTCGCCGCAGGAACGGGCGTATTGCTCGGTGGAGACGCGAACGGGCGTCAACGGGACGCCTAACAGAAGATTTTTTAACGACAACGGCGTGGAGGATACATCTGACGGACCGAAAGCGGCCTCCATGCTTTGCGGTAGGCCTGTCGCTACGGATAACGAGCGGAGTAATGGGGTTAGGAATAAAAATGACGCGGCTACGGAAATCACGGCCGCGGATCGGCCGCCGCGTGTGATAGACCAGCCTGGAGCGAACGGCAATAACGACAAAATGGCGAGGGCGTGTCCCCACTCCGTTACGATGATGGACAACATCCAGAGGTGATAGGTTGGGGCGCGGAAGACGGCTAACAGCGATATCAGAAAAAATACGGCGGCGTAGACGATTCGCCCACGACCATTACGGACCTCGATCATCCCCACGCCCCCCTCAACGCCTTGAATCCCGCTTCATACGTCAACGGAGCCAGACCGATCGCGGCGGCGAGCTTGGAAGAGACCAAAGACGAGTCGCGCGGACGCGGAGAGGCGAACCTCATGTCGACGGCGCGGGCGCGCCGAACAAGGTTCTCGTCGAAACCCATAATTCGAGCGAAGGCGGTCGCGGTCTCGTAGCGCGTAGCGCGTTCCGCGCCGCCCCAGTGGAACACGCCTTCGAGGTCGGGGTCGGCGAGGAGCTTGGTGAGGACCTCCGGGAGCTGGTCGCCGGCCGTGGAGGTGCGCCACTGGTCGACGAAGGCCGCGACGGTCTCTCCGGCGGCCAGCTTGGCGCGGAGGTTGTCGACGAAGCCGGGGCGCCCGCCCAGGGGGCGGCCGTAGATGGTCGAGATGCGCAGAACGGCCGCGCCCGGGGCGCGGACGAGGGCGGCCTCCTCGCTGGCGAGCTTGCCGCGGGCGTAGACGCCGGCCGGGTTCGGGCGGTCGTCCTCGGTGTACCAGCCGCGCTCGCCGTCGAAGACGAGGTCGGTCGAGAAATGGACGAGCCGGGCCCCCGAGGCGCCGCACAGCCCCGCCAAGGTCTTCACCGCGTCCTCGTTCACGCGCTTGGCCCGGTCCGGGTCGCGCTCGCAGGAGTCGGGGTCGGAGTCGGCGCCGGCGTGGATCACGACCTTGGGGGCGGCGGCGTCGAAGGCGCGCCGGATGGAGTCGGGGTCCGCCAGGTCCAGGTCGAGCGCCCCCTCCCCGGCGCTGGTCCGGGAGGCCCGGAACACCGTCCAGGACCCCGACAGGGCCGGGGCCAGACGCCGTCCGACGAAGCCGGTGGCGCCGGTCAGGAGCAGTGCGGGGGGCGTTTTCATCACCTAGGTCCTTGGGCCCAGACCGGACCGGTCCCTATGCCTCAGGTCGGTCCGAGCCGGAGCGACTATACTGGTTTTATGGTGAATCGAATAGGTCTCGCGGCGCTCCTCCTGGCTCTGGCCGCCCCGACCTGGGCCAATAACGCCCTCCAGGACGCCCGCGCCGTCGCCGGCGGCGGCCTTTCCTCTTATGACGGCGGCTGTAGCGGCGGCTCGTGCGGCGCCGCGGTGACCGCCTGCGAGGGAGAGGCCTGCCGGATCAACGCCACCTCGGCCGACGCCCTCAGGACCGGCGGCCTGACCGTGGTCGCCGACCGAGAGCCCCGCCCGTCCCTGACCGCCGAGGTCCCCGCCCCCAAGCTCGGCGAGGACAAGGAAGGCGCCAAGGACAAGCCCGGCTTCTTCAGCAAGCTTTTGAGCGGCAAAGGACTGATGTACGGCCTCGGCGGCGCGGCGGCCGGAGCCGGGATCGGCTGGCTGGTCGGCGGTCCGATCGGCGCGGTCGTCGGCGGCCTGCTCGGCGCCCTCGGCGGGTTCTTCCTGTCGAAGATGCTGGCGAAGTAGCCTCACCCGATATCACGCAGGAAGGCCGGCCCTCGACGGGCCGGCCTTCCTAGTTTCGGGCAGGAAAATCGAAAGTAGATTCTGATCGTCGTTAAACCGCGGGAATCCGTGCTGTTTTACCGGATTCCCGTTTTTATACTTGAAATATAACACTATTTATATGTATATAGTGTTATATGACGAAACTACAGCTGGCCAAGC
>JACPOW010000087.1 GCA_016191335.1 Elusimicrobiota bacterium
CGCCGCCGAGCCCGCCCCGCCGCCGCCCGCGCCCGCCCCGGCCGCGGCCCCGATGCCGGCCGCGTAGCCGCGTCCGCGCGCCGTGATCGTCGAGCCGCCGGACAGGTTGAACGAGCCCGAGGCGAAGAAGCGCAGGAAGGGCGCCGGCCCCGCCGCGGAAGGCGCGACGGTGAAGGCGACGCTCGTCCCCCGGAGCAGCGAGATGTCGGCCGCGGACACCGAGGCGAGCGTGGAGACCTGCAGCGCCGCGCCGTCGCGCAGGAGCATGGTCCCTCCGACCGCGAGGCCCGTCGAGATCTCGAGCACCGCCGCCGGCGTCACGCCGGCCGCGCCCAAGGTCAGCGAGGCCACGCCCAGGGCCGGGTCGGTGGAGTAGGCCACGACGGTGCCGGACGGGATGGTCACCGCGTCGAACGCGCCGGGCACCGCCGCCGGGGTCCAGTTCGCCGCGACGTTCCAGTCGCCGGTCGCCCCGCCCGTCCAGACGACCGCGGCCGCGCGCGCGGAGCCCGCGAGCATCACGGCGCAGACGGCGGCGAGCAGGCGCCTCACCAGTCCCACCGGAAGCCGGCGAGCATGCTCGTCGCTTCATACGCGTAGCGGTAATAGCGCTCGAAGCGCTGGTTCGAGCTCGCGCTCGCGCGCTCCAGCGTGAACACCAGGCTGAAGCGCTTGACGATCGGGTAGGTCACGGTGCTCGCGACCGTCCACTCCGTCGTGGACAACGGCTCGCCGGTGTACGCCCCCGTCGCGTCCTGCGCCCGGCGCCCGCCGTACGACCGCCGCCGCCAGCCGACCGACAGGTCCACCGCCACCGGCGCGCGCTCGGGGCCGACGAGCAGCTTCACCGCCGGCGTCACCGACACCTCGCGGTAGTCGTAGAACCTGGCCAGGAAGGCCCCGCGCGAGGCGTCGTAGCCGTTCTGGTTCGACGACAGCACGCCCAGGCCGAAGGTCAGCGAGCCGAGCGCCCGCAGGTCGGCGTTCCATTCGTGCGGCATCCGCGCGGCCACGCTCATCGCGGTCAGGAAGTCCGACCGCGAGTCGGCGTCGAACTGCCCCGCGGCGTTGACCACCTTCTGCTCGCCGTAGCGGGACCACACCGTGGACAGCCCCGCGTCGAGCCGCACGCGCTCGCCGACGGGCATGTCGAACGCCAGCCCCAGGCGCGCGCCGCTGCGGTCGAGGACCTTGTCGCCCACCAGCTCGCGCGCGACCGGCCGCCCGCCGAACTGCAGGGCCGCCTGCGACTCGAGGCTCGTGTAGTTCGGGTACGACGCGTCGAACCAGTCGAGCGACGCGCGCACCGAGTGCGGCTCGCGCGTGAGGAACTCCGCCTCCGCGCCGAGCGTCCACAGCCGCTCGTCGAACAGGCCGCCGCCCCAGCTCTCGTCGGCGGTCTCCTTCAGGAAGCCGAGCTTGTACGAGATCCCGGGCTTCAGGCGCCAGCGCGACATCGGGTCGGCCCACACCGCGCGGAAGGCGACCTTGTGCTCCATGCGCTCCTGCGCCGGCGTCGCGGTCCCGAGCGTGTCGGTCACCCGGCGCGTGCCCTCGTACGCCGAGCGCACCGAGGGCAGGAACGACCAGCGCTCGTCGTACTTGATCGCCGCCGCGAACACGGCGTCGGCGTTGCCCGACAGCGCGCCCTTGTCCCCGCGGAAGAAGTGCACGCCGCCGAGCGCCTGTATCCCCGCTATAGGCGTCCACTCCACCGCCCCCGCGGGCGACGCCAGCAGCGCCAGCAGGATCAGGGCCCTCACGGCAGCTGCCTCGTCGCGCCGATCGCGTCGGAGGGCAGGACGATCCTGATCGTCCGTCCCCCGAACGACGTCCGGTCCTCGGCGTTGCGGTCCGGCGAGGCGAAGCCCGCGCGCGGGCCCACGCCGCCGCCGAAATCGAGCGAGAGCGTCTCGCGCGTGAGCGTCGTCCCGTCGCCGTACGACTCGCGCCGCACCTGGCGCGCCGACGCCGCGTCCGGGAAGGTCGTGTTGACGACGACCACCGGCAAGGCGGCCCCGAGCAGCGCCCCGGTCAGCGGGTCGTTCGTCGTGCTCGCCGCCGCGTCCGAGTACGCCTGCAGGTTGACCCCGGTGAACCCGCGCTTGAGCACCCCGTCGGCGTACAGGCCGTATCGGTCGAACACCGTCCGGAACGCCGTCCCGCCTCCGGCGACGTCGTCGAGCGGGTCGGCGTTGCCGTTGAGGTCCACCTGATGCCCGCCTGAGCCCTTCTCCGTCAGCGCGCCCACAGAGTCGGCCCGCGTCATGGTGAAATCCGTCACCGTCCACGCGCTCGCCGACGCGCCGCCGCGCAAGGTCGAGAAGACGCCCGACAGGTCCACCGGCAGGGCGACGTCGAAGGTCCCGTCCCACGAGTAGTACGACAGGCCGTCGGGCCGTCCGTTCATCACCACGAGCGCCAGGCGGTTGCCCGCCGGCCGGACCACGTACTCCTCGACCCGCACGCGCCGTCCGTCCGCGTCGGTGAGCAGGCGCCCCTGCTCGCGCTCCGCCCGGCGCGTCTCGCGCGCGGCCGCCGCGAAGTCCGCGTCGCGCCCCAGCTCGAAGCCGAGCTCCCGCCGCATCAGCGCCATGAAATCCGTCTTGCGCGCCTGCACCGGCGTCGGCGCGGCCGTCGGCTCGTGCACGCCCGCGAGGTCCACCTCGATGCGCTGGTCCCGGCGCAGGATCACCGACGCCCCGCGGTTGTCCTCGACGCCGGCCACGCCCTCCTCGACCTCGACGGTGGTGTTCCCGCCGCCCGCCACCGTGACCCGCACCAGCACGCGCTCGCCGCGCGCCCGTACGACGCAGGTCGGCGTCCTCACCGACACCGCCCGCCCGCGCGGCGCGTCCGCGATCAGGCGCACCGTGCCGAACAGCGCGTGGACGTTCGTGTGGCCGGGAGAATCCACCTCGATCGACACATGGGCGTTGCCCTCGGCGACGAGGACCGTCCCCCCGCTCAGCTCGACGCGCGCCTTGGCGTTGAACCCGGTCCTGATCCCGTCGCCTTCCCCGAGCGGGCGCGGCGTCTTCCCGGCCGGCCGCCAGTTGTCCCCGCCGGCGGAGCGCACCTGGACGAGGCCCGTCGCCTCGCGCAGGACGGCGGCGCGGACGGGCAGCGAGGCGGCGAGAACCATCGCCGCGGCCAGAAAAACCCGGAACGGGGGCATTCCTATTAGTCTAGCCCCGGAGCCGCCCCGGCTGGAGACGGTTTTGTTACAGAGTTCGCCCGATAATCACGGCCGAATTCCCGATCCGGCGGCCATCCTCAGGGATAGCCGGCGTCAATCCGCTGTCTTGAACACGAACGCCCCGTCGCCGGGCCGCGTCGCCGAGAGCCGTTTCCCCGTCGGAGACAGGGCCGTCACCCCCCAGGAGACATAGGCGTGGCGCGGCGTCTTGGGGTCGTCCGGGACCGTGTAGCAGCAGGCCGGCGACCCGCCTCATTCGACCCCGGGGATCGACTTGCCGTTGAAGCGCTTCCACACCGTCCGCAGGCCGCGCAGCGAGCCGTGGAACCCGTGCCGGCGCATCTCCTCGTAGGCCGCATCCTTCGTCCTCCCGTCGTGGAGCACGCGGTACAAGCCGACGATCAGCCCCGTCCGGTCCTGACCGTGCAGGCAATGGACGAACACCGGCCGCAGGCTCTCGTCGCGCAATGAGTCGACGGCGAGCTTCAGCCTCTCCGGCTTCGGGGCGCCGAAGACGTCCTTGACCGTCGCCGGCGGCCCGGACGCGTCGATCAAGGTCATGCCGAGGGCCTCGGCCTCGTCGTCGGACCCCTCCGACGGGAGGTGGAGCCTGACCACCGTCCTCACGCCCTTCGCCTTCAGATAGGCCCAGCCCTCGGCGTTCGGGTGCCCGCCGCGATAGACCCCGGGCGCGACCTCCCGGAAATTCGGTATGCCTTCGACGGGCGCCTCGGCGGCGCCGGCGCTCGCCGCGCACAGGACGAAGGCGAGCGCGAGCCTCACGCCTTCTCCCGCCGGAGCGGCGTCCAGACATACAAGTACCAGTAAACGGGCATCGCGATCGCGTTCCCCATGAACAGCACGACGGCCCACAGGGCCTTCTTGTCCTGCGCGATCTCCTCCGTCCTGAACAGGTGCAGGATGTAGAACACCATCAGGCCGATCATCTCCGCCATCGTGAAGAAATGCAGGGCGATCAGCACGCCGAAGAACGAGGGCATCTGGTTCGAGCCGTTCCTCATCAGCACGAAAGACGAGGCCACGGTCGCCATGAAGAACGCCATGTACGCGACGGGCCACACGGTGAACGCCGCCAGGACGAGCGCCTTGGTCCTGTTCATGTCAGTACGAGGCCCACACCGAGCCTTTGACGTCCGTGTGGGTGCAGTTGATCATGATGTTCCCCACGTTCGCGTCCTTCACCACGTTGTTGTACAGCCAGCCGCCCTCGTCGGTGGGCTTCGTGCCGAAGCGGCTCGACGAGGACGCGGGGTGGTTCCCCAACGGTCCGACCGCGGGGATGCTGTTGAGGTACTTGCCGGCGATCGTCAGCGCGGCGATGTCCTCCGGATACTGCCCTTCGAGGTCCCCGTAATAGATGCTCAGCGCGCTGCGGATGGACCCGAGGTTCCCTTTGGGCGAGCTCGTCTCCTGCTCCTTCGGGTACAGGCCGCAGGCCGACAGGAACAGGGCCGCGACGAGGCCTAAGCATTTCAGTGTTTTCATGGTTTCCTATGCCTACCGTACTTCATTTCGACCCTTCCTGATCATGCCGGAGGTCTCGCCGGTCATGACGACCTCGCCCGCCTGATTCCTGACCTCGAACGAGAACTTGCACTTGAACCGCTCGCGCTGCTCGACGACGGAATCCAGTATGGCGACGCACTCGAGCGTGTCACCGGAGTAGGTGGGCCTTTTAAAATCGAAGACCATGGTCCGCGCGAGGAAGTTCAGGTCGCCGCCGATCTTGGTCACCAGCGAGGCGACGAGCAGGCCGTGCGCGATCAGGCGCCCCTGGGCGTCCTCCTCGACGTGACAGGCGTTCGCGTCGTGGGACGCCCTCGTGAACTCGCGGATGTCCGCGGCCGTGATCGTCCGGCTGTACCGGAAGCGCGTCCCGACGGTCAGCTCAGCTGGTTCCATGCAGTTTCCGTTCGATCTTCGACGCCGCGGCGGCGGCCACGGCGGCGCCGAAGGCGACGAGGGCTCCCATGAAGACTCCGCCCGCACGGTCGTCGCTCTCGCTCATCACGATGAAGACCTCTCCCAAGACGACGGATCCGATGGTCGCCAGCGCGCACAGCCTTATCGTCCGCAGCGCCTTCGCGGTCGCCGGCGAGGAGCCCTCTCCCCGCCCGGCGAATCCCAGCGCCTTGAACGCCTGATGGAGCGCGACGAAGAACGGGATGGACGCGAGATAGGCGTACGCCAGGAAGGGGTCCTCGAAATAGATCTGGAAGAGCGTGGCGTGCGCGTTCCGTCCTTCGACATGAGGCACCCACAGGAGGAAAGCGAGGGCGCTGGCGCCGACGAGCACGACGACCGCTTGAAGAAGCTTCGTCGTGCCTTTGTTCATGGGTGATTCAAGCAACCGATGATCCGGGTTCCGCGGGTCAGCGCAGTTTCAGCCCGGCACGCTCACCGAGCGCGGCAGGCAAGAGCTGCGGGGTCTGGTCGCGGTTCTCCCGGCGGGCGGTGTCCTGTACCCGGGGGCGCAAGGCCTCATAGAGGCCCTTCACCGTGACCTCCCCCTTCCTTTCGTCGAGCGCCCTGAGGAACTGATAGGTGAAAAGCCCATGCCCTTGGCTGTCATCCGTGCCGGAGATCTCGTCGCCGCCGGACGCCGCGAAGACGACCAGCCGCTGGACCGAATCCCCGCCGAGGTCCGTCTTGGTCACCAGCGGCCGGGCCCCCTTGGCGAGCACCGACCGGCCCCCGGCGCCCGAGAAGCACGAGTCCATGGCGACGACGACCTGTCGGGCCTTGAGCGCGTTGAGCTTCTCATACATCCGCTTGACCGGGTAGCCCGTGTTCTCGATGAACTTCGAGTCGCCGTCCCAAGGCATCAGGAACGCCTGGTCGCTGACGACATCCGGCGCGCCGTGGCCCGAAAAGTAGACGAAGACCTTGGACTCCTCGGTCACGTTGCGGGGCAGCCACGATTCCAGGTATTTCTCGATCCCGCTGCGGCTGGCCTTCGAGCCGGTCAGGTAGACGATGTTGCGCTGAGGATAGCCGAGCGCCAGAAGGTGCTCGCGGGTCGCGGCGGCGTCCCTCTCCGCGAACTCGGCCTTCGGCAAGGATTCGTACTCCTCGACGCCGATGACGATGGCGAAGTTCCTGGCATCCTCCTGAAGCCGGTAGCTGGGCCGGTCCACGGCGGAGCGGCGCGCCTCGGCCGGGGCCGCCGGCGCGACGGGCGCCGCCGCGACCGCGGGCGGCGCGCCGGGAGCCGCCTGCGCGAGCTCCTTGAGCTTGGCCGAGGCCGTCAGCGCGGCCTCGAGCTTCTCGCCCGCCTCCGCGGCCGCGGCCTCCACGCCGGAGCTCGAGCGGTTATACGGGATCGTGGCGGTGGTCGCCGCCCCGATGGTCTCGAGCTGGGCGCCGGCGGGGCTCAGGAAGACGACCTTCGCCTCGAAGGTGGTGGTCCTTTTTCCCGGGGGCGGGGCGATCTTCGTGTAGACATCGAGCACGGCCACGAGGTCGGGTTTGCGCTGGGCGGCTTCGCCGAGATCGCCGGCCTGCTCGACGGTCTTGAAATGGTGGGCCAGGATGTCCGTCAACGACATGAACAGCTTCGAGGTGTCCACTTTGGCCGAGCCCCAGTAATTCTGGCGGAACAGATGCTTGTTGAACTCCTCCAGGTAGGCGATGGCGCCTTTCGAATCCGGCGACAGGATCAGCGCGAGGCTCAGATTCTTATAGGCGCCCGCGGCGCGGGGCCGGCTGATCACGTTTATGCCGGACAACGCGTCCGTGCGCGGGGGCGGAGAGACGCACGCCGACAGGAGGCACAGCCCGGAGGCGGCGAGGAAAGCGATGGTTTTCATGGTCGGCTCCCAGTATAACATCGGGCCTTGGCCTTTGGAATCCGGATTTCACGCTGGATCGGTGAACTCCATCAACGATGAGACGACGATAACGCGAGCCTATTCGAAGCGCCGGTTCCCAATCCAACTAACGCAGAGGCTGACCAGCGGCGGCTTCAACAGTCCAACCAAACGAGGCCGCCGGCTGGTCAAGCCAATAGTTACTGATATACGCATAAGTAATAGGACTATGGCCAAGACAGGTCGGATGCCTTCACACAGGCCCATAGAAGCCTCTGGTTCTGCCTGAGCCTTTGCAGCGGCGGATGAATGAGCCGCTTGAGATGCGGAAGATCCGTCGGA
>JACPOW010000088.1 GCA_016191335.1 Elusimicrobiota bacterium
CCAAGTCCTCGTCTGGCTGGAGGGGCCCCATGAACGATTCCCACCCAGGTTTTCGCGAAGCGAAAACCCTGGCGCCGCAGGCGCCATTCCGTTCAAATGCCGTTGTCAGCGTGGTGCTTCAAAACCCCGTGAACTTGGAGCCCGTGATGCTTGACATGGTCCAGGATGCCCACCCAGGGCACCTCGCCGTCGCCGACGACGCACAGGTCGGTCGCGGTCTTCTTCAGAAGCACCGTCGCGCCGCTGGTCATGTTTCCGCCGACCACGATCATCGCCTGTGGCGCGACCTTGCGGATCAGGGACGCGATCATCTTCACGTTCGAGTAGGAGGTGGAGACGACGCCGCTGAGGCCCACCACGTCCGGCTGATAGTCCTTGAAGTACTTCTCGATCTCCTCGAAGGTCGGCACGAGCAGGTCGAGGTCGTAGAAATCGCATTCCTGGCGCGAGTACCCGCTCTTCTCCATCCAATTCACCAGCGCGGTGATGCCGAGGTTCGGGACATGCTGCCGCTGACGGTTGAAATCCGGTCCGAGGGACCATATCCGCTCGAAGGGATCGAAAGGAACGGTCAGCAAAGAGACGCGCATCATGGGCTCCGTGGCGGGAAAAGACTAATTATGGAGATTATACCAAATGGCAGGAATGTTTTCAGGCTTCGAGGGCGTCGAGCCTGACCGCCGCGCTGAGGGCGCGGCAGGCGAGGATGTCCTCGATGACGCCGACGTCCGCCGGCTCGAGGACCTGGAGCTCCTCGAGCGCGAAGCGCAGCCCCGCTCCGCTGCCCAGGACCTCGCGGTAGAGGCGCTCTCGGACGGCGCGCTCGGCGGGGAGCATGTTGAGCGAGTAGAACATGATGCCTTCGATCGCGGGCAAGGTCTCGTAGAGGCTCTCGAGCATCATCGTCGAGCCTTCGTGGTGGTACTCGAAGACGCTCAGCAGGAACAGCAGGCCGTGGCGCTCCGCGTAGGTGCGCAGCACGAGGTTCTGCACGCGGTGGGGGATCGTCGAGCCGCCGATGGGAGCGCTGAACGCGTAGCCGCGCCAGCCCTTGCGCTTCTTCGGGCTCACGCCTTCTCCTCTTGGACGTACTCGAAGCCGATGCGGGTCGCGGGGCGCACGACGGCCGGCAGGAACGACTCGCCCAGCTCCTTGACGCCGTAGGGCGTGAGCAGCCCTTTGAGCCGGATGTTGAAGGTCCAGCGCGTGGTCTTCTCGTCGTTGACCCGGTTGCCGTGCATGATGGAGTGCGAGAAGAGCACGGCCTTGCCATAAGGGACGTCGAGCCAGACCAGGCCGGGCTTGACGCGCTGGAAGAGCTTCTCCGCGTTGAAGCTCTTGTCTTTCTTGAACTCGCCGTACGCGCGGCGGCTCTCGGGACGCGGCAGCACGTACATCGACTTGGTCTTGTAGCAGTCGACGAGCGGCAGCCACAGCACGACCTCGTAGGGGGAGTTGCCGTCCCAGACGTCGGAGTGCAGGGGCAGCAGCGAGCTGTCGTCGCCGGGGAGCTGGATGCTGAGGTTGATCCCGCGCTGCATCGCGATCTCGTTGCCGACGGTCCACTCGATGAACTTTCGGGCCATGCCGAAGAAGCCGGGCATGAGGCCGGGGTCGGCGTTGAGGCCGTTGATCACGGCCAGGCGCAGGCCGTTGAGGCCCTCCACGCCGACGAAGCGCTGCGTGTTGTCGAAGAACTCCTCGAGCGAGGGCTTCTTGGCGCCCTTGAGGCCGAGGTGGGCCGTGCCGAGCGCGTAGATCCTCTCGCGCACGGCGTCGAGCTGCGCCTTCCCGTCGAGCGGGATGATCGCGTATCCCTTCGCGAGGAACGCGTCGATGAAGCCCTGCTCGTTCGCGTCGATGAACTTGCCGGCCATGGTCAGCGCGCGGCCGCCGGCGCCAGCAGGAGGCGCGCCTGTTCGGCGAGCTGGGCCGCGCCGAGGCCGTAGTACTCGAGCAGGCTGTTCTGCGACCCGTACTTGTCCGGGAACACGTCCGGGATGCCCACGCGCTTGAGGCGCGGCTGGCGCTCGAAGGCGGCTTCGGCGAGAGTCTCGGCCACCACGCTGCCGAGCCCGCCCATCAAGGTGTGCTCCTCCACGCTGATCACGGCCTTGGCCTTGGACGCCTGCGCGACGAGGGCCGCGTGGTCGAACGGCTTGACGGTGTGGCAGTGCAGGACGCCGGCGCTGATGCCCTCGGCCTCGAGGAGCTTCGCCGCCTCGAGCGCGCGGGCGGGCATGACGCCCGTCGTCACGAACAGGACGTCGCCCGCTTCCTTCATCACGATCGCTTTGCCGAAGGAGAACCCGAGCTCGGGGCGGCTGACGACGGTCTCGCCGCCTTTGGCGATGCGCACGTACAGCGGGCCCGGCAGCTTTTCCGTCGCCATCATTCCGCGCTCCATCTCCTCGGCGTCGCAGGGGGCGAAGATCGACATGTTCGGGATCGCGCGCATGAGGGCGATGTCCTCGGTCGCCAGGTGCGTGGGTCCGAGCGGCGCGTAGACGAGGCCGCCGCCCGAGCCCAGCAGGCGCACGGGCACGTTCGAGAGGCCCAGGTCGATCGCGTTCTGCTCGTAGCAGCGGCGCGTGATGAAGGTCGCGATCGTGTTCATGTACACGGTCTTGCCCGTCATCGCGAGGCCCGAGGCCATGCCGATGATGTGCTGTTCGCTGACGCCCTCCATGAACCACTGCTCGGGCATCTCCTTCTTGAAATTGTCCATGACGCCGACGCCGAGGTCGGAGCCGATGAAGATAAGATCCTTGTTGTTCTTCGCGAGCCGGTAGACGGCGTCGAGGCAGCGCTTTCTCATCTCATATCTCCAGCTCGTTGAAGATGTTCTCGATCTCCAACGGCGTCAGCTTGCCCTTGTGGTGCCAGGACAGGTTCTTCTCGATGAAGGTGATGCCCTTGCCCTTGATCGTATGCGTGATGATCACGCGCGGGCCGTTCCCTCGAGGGCGCTTGAGCAGCGCCTCGAGCTCTTCGGGGCGGTCCATGTGCGCCTCCGCGACCTCGAAGCCGAACGCGCGCCACTTGTCGGCGAACGGCTCGAGCGGGAGGACCTCGGAGACGTCGGAGTACGACTGCTGCTTGTTGTAGTCGACGATGACCGTCAGGTTCTCGAGCTTGTGCTTGGACGCCGACAGCGCGCCTTCCCAGATGGAGCCTTCGTCGCACTCGCCGTCGCCCAGGATCACGAACACGCCGTAGCCGCGCCGGTTCATGCGCGCGGCGAGCGCCATGCCGATGCCGATCGACATGCCGTGACCCAGCGCTCCGGTCGAGGCCTCGACGCCCGGGATCTTCGTGTGCTCCGGGTGGCCGCCCAGGATGCCGTCGTGCTTGCAGTACCGCATCAGTTCATCTTTATGAAAGAATCCGAGGTCGGCGAGGATCGGGTAGAGCGCCAGGCAGCCGTGGCCCTTGCTGAGGATCAGGCGGTCCCGGTCTTCCCAGTGGGGGTTCTTCGGGTCCACCTTCAGGATGCCGCCCTTGTAGAGGACGAGAAGGGTCTCGACGATCGAGAACGCCGAGCCGATGTGGCCGCGCGCGGCCGCGATGACCATGTCGGTGATCGTGCGGCGGACCTGCTTGCCCATCTTGTGGTAGTCGAGTGCGGGCGTCGCGGTCATCAGGTGATCCTCCGGAGCATTTCCTTGGCGCGGCGCAGGCGTTCTCCGACGAGCGCGGAGACCTTGCGCTTCGGGTCGGAGAAACGGCGGCGCGTCAGGGATTCGGGCGAAAGCACGTTCAAGACGATGAGGACCCATTCGAAGGCGACGAGGCCGTCGACGAGCGCGAGGCGGCGTTCGAAGCCCGCCCGGTCGGGGACGAGCTTGGCGAGGCCGTCGCGAAAGAGGGCCTTGAGCGCGGGCGAGACGCGCTGACCGGCGTGATGCGAGAAGTCGGCCGCGAGCTTGGCGGGGTCGTCCCAGCCGAAATACTCGAAATCGACGAAGCGGAGCTCGCCGTTCGGAGCCTCGACGGCGTTGTGGAAGCCGAAGTCGGAGGGGCTCAGGATCTGCTTGGAGCGGGGGAGCTTCGCGTCGAGGTCCGCGCCGCAGCGCCTTTTGAAGGCCGCGATCAGGGCGTCCATCGCGGGCCGGACGTCCTTGCGCACGAACGCCCGGGCCGCGGCCGGCGCTTGCGGAAGGCCGGCCTCGATGCGCGCCAGGCGGCGTTCGAGATGGCGCGGGTAATCGGCGAGGCAGGTCCGGGAGTCGGCGGCCGCCGCGATCTTGGCGGCCTTGCCGCGCAGCGCCTGAACCTTGCGCAGGAAGGCGACGGCCTTCGTCACGTGCACGCGCGACGCCGCGCGGCCCGCCATCGAGCGGCCCGGAAGCAGCGAGTGGAGCGCGAAGGCGCCGGACGGGTCCTTGTAGAGCGGCTTCGCGGCCGCGCGCAGGCCGGAGGTCCACATCAGCTCGAGCGCGGCGAACTCCGCGCCCGCCCGGTCGCGGCCGTCGCGGGAGTCGAGGAGGTAGCGCTTGAGCAGGACCTTGCGCCCGTCCGCGAGCGTCACCGCGAGGACGCGGTTGTTGCCGCCGCGGCCGGCCGGCGACACGCGGACCGGGGCGCTCTTCAGCGTCCTCAGGATCGCGGCGTGGGCCTCGGGCCCGATCGCGGCCAGGCGTTCCGCGAGCTCCGCGGCGCGCGTCCAGCCGCGGCCGCCCTCGAAATGGACGCCGAGCGTGGACTTCGGGAACCGGGGATGCTCGAGCACCTCGGGAAGGTCGTCGACGAAGAGATCGAGACGGAGCTTGGAGATCGCGGCCACCTTCTCGTCGCGCGTGCCCGCGAAGATCACCCGGGAGGCCGGGATGCGGCTCGGGTCCGGGTGGCCGTTGACGACGAGGCGGTTGTCCTTGAGCCACTCGAGCGCCGCCTCGCGCAGGCGGACCGCCGGGTCGTAGTGCGAGGCCGCCGACTTGTGGCTGACGATGAAGACGTCGTCGCCGCGCCGGAACGCGGCGCGCAGGAACTCGACGAAGCCGGGATAGGCGCGCGCCTTGCCGATCTCCGGGCCGTAGGCCAGCGCCTGGAGCGCCTGCCAGCGCAGGTCGTTGCCGTCCTCCGCGAGCAGGCGGCGCTTGATCGCCGCCTTCGAGGCGCCGCCGGCCGCCCACCCGCGCTCGGCCGCGAGGTCCCGGAAGACCTCGTCGTAGCGGATCAAGGTGTTGTCGAAGTCGACGCCGATTCGCAGCTTCACCGGTAGAACTCGCGGATGCTGCCGATCACGTGCCCAAGCTGGCGCGGCGTGAGGTACTGGTGGACCGGCAGGGAGAGGATCCGCTTCGACTGGCGCTCGGTCTCCGGGAAGTCGCCCGCCTTTCCGCCGAGCGACCGCGCCGACGGCTGGAGATGGATCGGCGTCGGGTAGTGCACGGCCGTCGAGATGCCCTTCTTCTTCAGGAAGTCCCGCAGGGCGTCGCGGCGGTCGGCCTGGATGACGAAGAGGTGATAGGCGTCGCGGCAGCCCTCCTCGTCGGACGGGCACTCGACCACGCCGGCCAGGCCCTTGCGGTAGACGGCCGCGTTGCGGCGGCGCTTGGCCGTGACCGCGGAGAGGCCCTTGAGCCTGAAGCCGAGGATGGCGGCCTGCAGGGTGTCCAGGCGGGAGTTGTAGCCCCAGAAGGAGACCTCGTTGCGCGACACGAGGCCGTGGTTGCGCAGGAGGCGCAGCTTGGCGGCCAGTGCGGCGTCGCCGGTGACGATCGCGCCCGCGTCGCCGGCGGCGTTGAGGTTCTTGAGCGGATGGAAGCTGAAGCAGGCGGCGTCGCCGAAGGAGCCCGCGGGCCGGCCGCCGCGGCGGGCGCCGACGGCCTGGGCCGCGTCCTCGACGACCTTGAGCCCGCGGCGCCGCGCGAAGCGGAGGATGGCCTCCATGTCGCAGATCTTGCCCGTCAGGTGCACCGGGAGGACGGCCTTCGTGCGGCGGGTGAGCGCGCCCTCGAGCTTGGCCGGATCCATGAGCTGGTCCGCCTTGACGTCCACGAATACGGGCGTAGCTCCGGCCTGCGCGATGGCGCCGGCCGAGGCGATGAAGGAGTTCGGCGCGGTGATGACCTCGTCGCCGGGGCCCACGCCCAGCGCCTTGAGCGCGAGGGTCAGGGCGTCCGTGGCGTTGGCCACGCCGACGGCGTGGCCGACGCCGCACAGGCGCGCGAAGCGCCGCTCGAAATCCTCCACCTCGGGGCCCATGATGTACTCGCCCCGGCTCATCACGCGGTCGAGGATGCCGAGCAGGCGGGGCCGCTCCGCGGCGTACTGGCCGGAGAAGTCGACGTAGGGGACCTTCATCAGCGCTTGTAGAACTCCTGCACGCAGGCGATCATGTGCTCGATCTCCTCGTCCGTGAGGTGCTGGTGCACGGGCAAGGTGATGGTGGCCTTGGCCTGCGCCTCGGCGACGGGGAAGTCTCCGGCCTTGTAGCCGAGGGGCTTGCTCGCGGGCTGCAGGTGCAGCGGCCGCGGGTAGTGCACCTTCGCGTCGACGCCTTTCTCCAGGAGGAACTTGAGCAGCCCGTCGCGGTCCTCGGCGAGGAACTGGTAGAGATGGTACGAGTGGCGCTCGTTGGCCGGGCGCGGGGGGAAGGTCAGCGCCTTGATCGGCTTGAGGGCTTTCTCGATGCGGACCGCGTTGTCGATGCGGGTCTGCGTGATCCACTCGAAGTCCTTGATCAGGTGGTTGCCGACGACGGCCTGCAGCGAGTCGAGGCGGCTGTTGTAGGCGTAGAAGGCGTACTCGTCGCGGCTCGACATGCCGTGGTTGCGCAGCAGGCGCAGCTGATCGCGCGTCTTCTCCGAGTTCGTCGTGATGACGCCGCCGTCGCCCCACACGTTGAGGTTCTTGAGGGGGTGCAGCGAGAAGCCGGCGGCCGCGCCGCTGGCGCCGGCCCGGCGGTCGCCCACCGCGGCGCCGATGGACTGGCACGCGTCCTCGACGACGGGCAGGCCGTGCTTGTCCGCGATCTTGAGGATCGCCTCGATGTCGAAGGCCTGGCCGCCCCAGTGCACGGGCAGGAGGGCCTTGGTCTTCTTCGTGATCGCCCGCTCGATCTTCGAGGGGTCGATGACGAACTTCTCGTTGCAGTCGACGAAGACCACGCGCGCGCCGGCCGTCTCGATGGCCCCCGCCGTCGCCACGAAGGTGTTGGCGGCCGTGATGACCTCGTCGCCGGGGCCCACGCCGAGCGCCTTCAGCGAGAGGAACAGGGCGTCGGTGCCCGAGCCCACGCCGACCGCGTATTTCGCGCCGATGAGCTTGGCGAAGCTCTCCTCGAACTGACGCACCGGAGCGCCGAGCGTGAAGTCGCCGGACTTCACGAGCGCGCGGATGTCGTCGAGGATGGGCTCGATCTCGGCGAACTGGCGCGAGAGGTAGGAGTAGCGGACCTTCATGGGGGTTATCGATTTCATGGTCACTCGAACACGATGTAGGAATAGTCGCCGGTGTAGCCGCTCTCCTTCATGAACCACTCCCATTCCTTGGGCGTGTAGAACGACCGGCACGTCAGCTGCCAGTAGACGAGATTGGCCTTCTCGCGCTCGTTGCGGTAGGACTCGACGGCGATGTGCTTGGCGCCGCGCCCGACGCGCTCCACCTCCTGAAGGGCCTGCTTCAGCTCGTAGTTATAGAGGTTGTGGAACGTGATCAGCGAGTAGACGAAATCGAAGCTCTTGTCGGGGTAGGGGAGGGACGTCGCGCTGCCGCGCGTCAGGAACGGCTGGACCTCCTCCTTCGCGTTCTCGATCGCGTAGGCGGAGATGTCGAGGCCGGCGACCTTGGAGCCGGGCAGGAGCGTCATGAGCTCGTAGAGCAGGTAGCCCTTGCCGCAGCCCACGTCGAGGATGCTGTCTCCCGGCTTGAGGCCGTAGTGCTTGATCATCGCCTCGGCGACGGGCTTCCAGCGGCCGTCGTACTTGTAGCCGCCGTAGCCGTACTGGCGTTCGCCGTCCCAGTAGTCCTTGCCGTACTGGATGGCCACCTCGGCGCATTTCGCCTTGTCGTGCTGGACGACGCGGGCCACGTAGTCGCGCTTGGTGGAGTTGGACAGCTTCATCAGGAAGTCGACGTAGGCCATGCTACTTGAGGAGCGCTTCCACGCTCTTGAGCATGGCCACCCGCGAGATCGAGGCGCTGTTGCCGACGATGGTCACCGCCTGCGCGCCCGCGAGGTTCCCGAGGAAGCCGATCACCTCGGCGGGGAGCTTCGCCGCCGAGGCGAGCGAGGTCATGGCCAGCACCGAGTCGCCGGCGCCGATGCGGTCGACGACCTTCGTCGCGAAGGCCGGGCATTCGGAGAAATCGTCGTCGCGCAGGAGCAAGGTGCCCTTCGTGCCGCGCGTCACCATCACGGTCCCCGCCTTCAGGCGCTTAGCCAGCCCCCGGGTCAGGTCCTTGAGGTCGTCGCGGCGGTTGCGGTGGTCCAGGCGCAGCTCGCCTTCGTGGATGCAGATATAGTCGGCGCGCGGATACTTGGAGATGGTGTGGAAGCCGATGTTGGCGGCGTTGATCTGCGTCATCACGGAGAGGAAGCGCGCCTTCTTGGCGAGGATCTCGACGGCGCGCGGGCCGATGAGGCCGTGGCCGAAGTCGGCCGCCACGACGACGTCGTAATCCGGGAGCTTCGACTCGAGGAGCCGGCACAAGGCGTCCTCCTCGGCGCCCTCGAGAGGCGAGTCGTTCATCTCGTAGACCTCGATGAGCTTGTTGAGCAGGCCCGCCTGGACGAAGCGGCGCTTGACGATGGTCGGGGAGTCGGACTTGTAGACGAAGGAGGGCGTCACGGACGGCTTGAGGTTGGCCCGCGCGAACTCCTCCTGCGTGTTCTTGGTCCCGAGATAGGTGACGAGGTCGACCTTGCCGCAGAACTCCGCGAGATGGTTCGCGATGGCGAGGGCGCCCCCCGCGTGCTTCTCCTCGGAGCGGTACTGCAGGGCGAGGATGGGCTCCTTGGAGGACTTGCCCATGGCCTCGCAGTAAACGTACTCGTCGAGGATGGTCTCGCCGACGACGAGGACCTTGAGCTTGCCCAGGCTCTCGATGTGGCCGATGACGTCGGCCCCCGAGAACTTCAGCCGCAGACGCTCGAGGAAGCCGGCCACGGGGCCGTCGAACTGGGGCATGTGGCGGTTGAGGAGCTTGGAGGAGCTGAAGGTGATGTCCTCGGTGAAGCGGATCGCGCCGCCGCAGGCGCGTACGGCCGCCTCCTCGATCGCGATGCCGCCCGTGACGTCCTTGGCGGCGTCCTTGTAATCCGGGCCCTTGGCGTAGACGTCGGGCTTGAGCAGCTTGATGGCGTTGACCGCGGTGGGCCACTTGTTGACGGCGACGTAGTCCACGCTGTCGAGGGCGGCGATGACCTCGGCGCGAAGCTCCTGGGGGAAGGCGGGGCGGTTGGGGCCTTTGTTGACGTCCTTGTCCTGGGTGAGGGTGACGACGAGCAGGTCGCCCATGGCTTTGGCCTCGGCGAAATGCCGGATGTGGCCGACGTGCAGCAGGTCGAAGACGCCGTGGCAGTGGACGATCTTCTTGCGCCGCGCGCGCTGGAGCTCGAGCTCCCGGCCCAGGGCCTCCATCTCGAAGATCTTGGAGCGCGACGCGGCCTTGTCCGCGGGCCGTCCGGAAACGGGGATCGCCTTGGCTTTCATCGGGTCCTCGCGGGCTCGAGGCAGTCGAACCAGACCTTGGTCGCCTTCTCGATGGACTCGGGGGTCCACACGGGCGCCTGGCGCCAGTAATCGATGTTGTCGAGCATGATCTTGACGCCTTCCTCGATGGTCATGCGGGGCTTCCAGCCCAGGGCCTTGCCGATCTTGGAGATGTCGGCGAAGGTGCAGTCCGGCTCGCCCGGGCGCTTGGGGAGATGGACGACCGGGCCGCCCAGCAGCTCCACGAGCCGGTTGACGCTGTAGGTGCTGCCGGAGCCGACGTTGAATATCTCGCCGGTCACGGAGGAGCCGGCGGCCTTGACCAGGGCCGCGGCGACGTCGGTGACGAAGGTGAAGTCGCGGGTCTGCGCGCCGTCGCCGACGACGGTGAACGGCTTGCCGTTGATCTTCTGCGCGAGGAACACCCCGAACACCGCGCCGTAGGTGCCGGACGTGCGCGAGCGCGGGCCGTAGACGTTGAAGAAGCGCGTGGAGACGACGGGCATGCCGTAGACCTGGGCCCAGTGCAGGGCGAGCTCCTCGCCGAGGCGCTTGGTCATCGCGTACGGGTATTGGGGGCGGATCTCGGCGGTCTCCGGCGTCGGGTACGCGTCGGGGATGCCGTAGCAGGAGGACGAGGCGGCGTAGATGAAGCGCTTGACCGCGGCCGCGCGGGCGGCCTCCAGGACCGACTGGGTGCCGACGACGTTGGCGCGGAAGTAGTCGGTCGGACGCTCGATCGACGGGACGATGTCGGCCAGCGCGGCGAGGTGGAAGACCCAGTCGACGCCCTGGAAATGAGGCGCGATCCGCTCGTTCTCGCACACGTCGGCCTGGATGAGAGTCAGGAGCGGGTTGTCCTTCTGATGGGCGAGGTTCTGGGGGCGCCCGGTGGAGAAGTTGTCGAGGACGACGACCTCGTGGCCGTCGGCCAGCAGCCGGTCGACGAGATGGCTGCCGATGAAGCCGGCTCCTCCGGTGACGAGCGCCTTGGGCTTGCTCATGCGGCGGGCGCGGCCTGGCCCTTCATGATCTTGACGTTGAAGTAGCGCGGATCGGTGAGGCTGCCCGGAAGCTTGCCGGCCTTGAAGGCGCGGCAAAGGTCGCGGATGGCGTCCTCGACGGTGCGCTTGGGCTCGAAGCCGAGGTCGCGGGTGATCTTGCCCGAAGAGACGTGGTAGGAGCGCAGGTCGTCGGTCGGGCTCGTGACGATCTCGATCGGGGGACGCCCCGGGAACTCGCTCTCGACGATGGCTTTGACCATCTTGGCCAGGTCGGCGACCGTGTGGTTCTGGTAGCCGGCGTTCCAGACACCGCCGTCGATCTTCGCCGCGGGCAGGGCCAGGAGCTCGACGTAGAGGTCCGAGATGTCGTCGATATGGATGTTCGGGCGCTTCTGGGAGCCGCCGAAGACGGTGATCTTGCCGGTGTTGACGGCGAGGTTGGTCAGGATGTTGACGGCGAGGTCCAGGCGCGTGCGCGGCGACCAGCCGCAGACGGTCGCGGGACGGATGACGCAGGCGGTGAAGCCCGGCTTCTTGAGGCGCGCGAGGACCTCCTCGCACATGGCCTTGAACTTGCTGTAGTCGGTCAAGGGCTTGAGGGGGTGGGCCTCGTCGACGTTGGACGACTCGCTGACGCCGTAGACGGAGCTCGAGGAGGCGTAGATGAAGCGCTTGACGCCGGCGGCCTGGCTGGCGAGGACCATCGGCTCGAAGCAGTCGAAGTTGATGGATTTGCCCAGGGCGGGGTCGAGCTCGAAGCTGGGGTCGTTGGAGATGCAGGCGAGATGGATCACGGCCTCGCAGCCCTTCACGGCGGCGGCGTAGGCGGGGATGTCCCGGAGGTCGCCCTTGACCGTCAGCAGGCGGGGATGGGGCTTGAGGCCCTCGTCGCCGTAGTACATGATGTCGTAGGCGACGACGTCGTGTCCGGCTTCGAGCAGCTTGGGAACGAGCACGCAGCCGACATAGCCGGCGGCGCCGGTGACGAGGACTTTCATGGTAGGGACCACCCCGGGTGGGAGATGTTCAACAAGTGAACATTATATCGATTTTCGATGCCGCATGGCAACGCGAACCGGGTTAGACGAAGTCGGCGTGCTCGGGGTCCAGGCCCAGGTACTCCTCGAGGAGGAGGTTCTTGGAGTGGGACACGCAATGATGGCTGCAGTCCCGGGACGGATCGAGGGCCTTCATGCGCGCCTTGTTCTCTTCGGAGAACCAGAAGTCCTTGAAGGACCGCTCCTTGATGGAGCCGAGGCGTCCGGAGTCCGTGTAGGCCTTGTCCTGGCAGGTGTAGACGACGCTGTCGGCGCCGATGACGGTCAGGAACTGCAGGTAGGCGCACCGCTTATAGGCTTTGTCGAAGCGTTCCTCGAGGGCGTGGTAGTGGTTGATGACCGTGAAGCCGGAGTCCTCGAGCTTGCGGGCCCGGTCGATCTGGGCCTGGACGGTCGCGGTGATGGCCGCGTGGTACTCGTTGTTCTCGCGCCCGGAGTTGCTCACCACGCAGCCGCTGAGCTTGACGCTGGAGATGCCGGCCTCCTTGGCCTGGCGGCAGAAGTCGGCGACGTGCTCCGCGTTGTCCTTGCCGACGATGAAGCTGATCCCCAGGGCGCACCGCGAGCCGAGGCGGGCGAACGCCGCCAGGTTCGCCATGACCTTCGCGTACTCGTCCTCGCCGATCCCGCGCGAGCGGGCATAGCTCGGGCCGTCCCAGGCGTCGATGGAGACGCGCACCCAGGTGCCGTGGCGGGCGAAGGCCTCCGCCGCCGCGCCTTTGAGCAGGGCCCCGTTGGTCAGGGTGGCCACGCGCGTGCCCCCGAGCGCCAGGCGCTCGACGATCTGGGGCAGCCGTTGGTAGAGCAGCGGCTCGCCGCCGCCGGTGAAGGTCACGGCCTTGACGCCCATCGTGAGGAGGTCGCCGACGATCTCGTCCATCTTGGCGTCGGGGAGCTTGTCGCGCAGCTCCATCTTGCTGCCGAGCTCCAGGTTGTCGGCGCGATAGGCGCAATACCAGCAATGGTGGTTGCAGGCGTTGATGGGCTTGATGCGGATATGGACCGGGGCGGCGACGCCGCCTTCGGAGAGGGCGCGAAGCTGGTCGGGGAAGCGGAGGGCCTTGAGAGGGGAGTATCTTTCGCGCATTTTGGTCTCTCACTGCAACGATACGGCCAAGCGCCGTCGCGCCGTGTGGGCGATCGGCGCGGGGGAATGCTAAAATCAGGCTCATGAGAAAGATACGCGGAACCAAGCCCGGAGCCACGCACGTGACGGGACCGGGCGGGCTCGACGTCCAAGATTTCGCGCGCTGGTACCGCGACCGGACCATCGAGCAGTGGAACCGGCTCGATCTCACGGCGCTGGCGAGGATCGCCGCGGTCGTCGAGCGCGCGCAGGCCGCGGGGCGCTTCATCTGGGTGTGCGGCAACGGCGGCTCGGCCGCGAGCGCCGCGCACGTCGGATGCGATTTCGGCAAGACCGCGTCGCGTAAGGGCGCCAAGCCTTTGAAGTGCGTCTCGCTCGCCGATAACACCGCGTATATGACCGCGATCGGCAACGATCTTTCCTTCGATGAGACCTTCTCTCGGCAGCTCGACAACGTCGTCGCCAAGGACGACGTCGTCGTGCTCATCAGCGGCAGCGGCAACTCCGCGAACCTCGTCGCGGCGGCCCGGCTCGCGCGCCGGCGCGGGGCGCGCGTGGTGTCCCTGCTCGGCTTCGACGGCGGGCGCCTCAAGAGCCTGTCCGACGAGGTCCTGCTGATCCCCAGCGATCAATACGGCGTGATTGAGGACCTGCACATGTCCATCGCGCACGTCCTTACCTTCTACCTGAAGCAGCGGCGCTGATCAGCGCTTCGCGGGCATGCGCCCGGCGAGGGCGGCGGCGCGGGCGAACGCGGCTTCGTCGAGGAACCAGACGGCCATCTCGTAGTTCGTGCTTCCGGGGAAGGCGCCTCTCGAGGCGCTCCGGCGCCGGATCTCGTCCAGCTCGGCGCGGGCCTCGGGGCTCCTCCCCAGGCGGGCGAGGGCCTCGGCGCGAAGCGCGCGGGCGCTCAGAAATCCCGGCTCGAGCTCGACGGCGCGCGCGGCCAGGGGCTCGGCGAGGTCCCAGCGGCCCAGGGCGCCGGCGAGCTGGGCGCGGCGCCAGGGGTAGATCGCGTTGAAGGGCTCGAGCCGCTGGGCCGCCGTCCAGTGGGCGTCCGCCGGGGCGGCCCGGCCCGCGCGCATCGCCGCGTAGGCCAGGTCCTCGCGCGGGCCGGGCTCGGCGGGGAAGACCGCGGCGGCGCGGGCGGGCGAGGACGAGGCGAACGTCGCGGGGATCCAGGCGACGGCGGCGAGGGCCGCGCCGGCGATGACGGCCGCGCCGGGCCAACGCCCGCCGGCCGGGCGCGGGGCGGCCGCCGCTAGGGCGGCGAGCCACAGGGCGGCCAGCGCGGGGATCTGCAGCATGTTGTCGACGGCGAGCTGAGCCGTCATCGCGGCGGCCGCGGCGGCGGCCGCCTCCCGGACGGGCTCGCCGTTCGCGCGCCCCCAGAGGGCGCGCAGCGCGGCGCCCGCGCCGAGCAGCCACAGGGCCAGCCCCGCCCAGCCGGTCTCGGCCGCGGCCTGGAGAGGCTCGCTGTGGGCGTACGCGGTGCTCATCGGCCAGCGCACCGCGTCGTCCTCGAGCGGGACGGGGCGGAGGCGGAAGCCCGAGGCGAAGCTCCCGGGGCCCGTGCCGAGCCAAGGAGCGTCGCTCGCGACGGCGGCGGCGGCGAGCCAAAGGCGCGGGCGGACCTCGGCGTAGACGCGGTATTTCTTGGAAAAAGCGTCCTTCACCGCGTCGGGCAGAAATCCGCCGGCGAGCGCGCCGCCGAACAGCGCCGCGGCGACGGCGGCGGCGGCCGCGGCGCGCGCGCCCCAGCGG
>JACPOW010000047.1 GCA_016191335.1 Elusimicrobiota bacterium
CTCCCACCTATCCTACGCATTCAAGACCATAACACAATGCCAAGTTACAGTAAAGCTCCACGGGGTCTTTTCGTCTAACCACGCGTAGCCAGCGTCTTCACTGGCACCACAATTTCGCCGAGCACTTGGTTGAGACAGCGGCACCTTTGTTACACCATTCGTGCAGGTCGGAACTTACCCGACAAGGAATTTCGCTACCTTAGGACGGTTATAGTTACCGCCGCCGTTTACTGGGGCTTGAGTTCGTAGCTTCGCCTTGCGGCTAACCACTCCCCTTGACCTTCCAGCACCGGGCAGGAGTCAGACCCTATACATCATCTTGCGATTTCAGCAGAGTCCTGTGTTTTTGTTAAACAGTCACGATGCCCCTTTCACTGCGGCTGCTTGAGTTAACAAGCAGCATCCCTTCTTCCGAAGTTACGGGATAATTTTGCCTAGTTCCTTAACCAAGTCTCACTCGCGCGCCTTAGGATTTTCACCCCACCCACCTGTGTCGGTTTACGGTACGGGCAGATTCTGGACAGTATACGCGGGTTTTCTTGGCAGCGTAGTTGGGAGACTTCGCTCCGGTCGCCCGGAGCTCGCATTCATGTTTCAGGTTAACGCCCCTCCGTACTTTACTAGAGGAACACCCCTACGCATTTAGCCCGCCATCCATCAGACGGGATCCCTTACCTTTCTGCGTCACCGCTTACACTGACGTCCAAAACCTGGTTCCGGAATTTTAACCGGATGTCCATCGCCTACGCTTTTCAGCCTCGGCTTAGGCCCGACTAACCCTGAACTGACGAACATTGTTCTAGGAAACCTTAGGTTTTCGGCGACAATGATTCTCACATTGTTTCTCGCTACTTATCACGACATCCTCACTTCTTGGCGCTCCAGCACTCCTCACGGTATGCCTTCACTGCGCCAGGAACGCTCTCCTACCCCGCTACAGATCCCGGAGGACCTGCAGCAGACGCGATTGCGGTGGTATGCTTGAGCCCCGTGTCATTTTCCGCGCAGATTCGCTAGACCAGTGAGCTGTTACGCACTCTTTAAAGGGTGGCTGCTTCTAAGCCAACCTCCTGGCTGTTTATGCAAATCCACAGCGTTTTCCACTTAGCATACACTTTGGGACCTAGATCGACGTTCTGGGTTGTTCCCCTCTTGCACGTGGAGCTTATCCCCCACGAACTGACTGCCCGCTAGTACACCACGGTATTCGGAGTTTGACAGACTTCGCAAAGAGGGTTGCTCTCGCTACATCTACCAGTGCTCTACCCCCGTGATTTAACGGCGGACGCTAGCCCTAAAGCTATTTCGGAGAGAACCAGCTATCACCAAGTTCGATTAGCCTTTCACCCCTAACCACAGCTCATGTAGAAACTTTTCAACGTTTAACACTCCGAGCCTCCAGTGGATTTTACTCCACCTTCACTCTGGCCATGGTTAGATCACTTGGCTTCGGGTCTAATGAATGGAACTGACGCCCTTTCAGACTCGCTTTCGCTACGGCTGCGGAGCACACTTTCATGGGCCCCTTAACCTCGCTCCACTCATTAACTCGCCGGGTCATTCTTCAACAGGCACCTACTCATCCATTATACGCCGAAGCGTATCATAGGACTCGTAGAGCTTGTATGTGTGCGGTTTCAGGTTCTTTTTCACTCCCCATCAGGGGTTCTTTTCGCCTTTCCCTCGCGGTACTGGTTCACTATCGGTCGTTAGAGAGTATTTAGCCTTGGAGGGTGGTCCCCCCGGATTCCCACGGGATTTCACGTGTCCCGTGGTACTTAGGAACTCGTCAGGAGTCGTCTAGATTTCGGATACGGGGCTGTCACCCGCTATGGCCGGCCTTTCCAGGACCGTTCTCCTATCCGACGTTTGGTAACTCCCCGGTTCTACACCGGACGAGCCCTGCAACCCCGACACGGCATGCCGCATCGGTTTGGGCTATTCCCCGTTCGCTCGCCACTACTAGGGGAATCTCTGTTGATTTCTTTTCCTGCGGGTACTGAGATGTTTCACTTCCCCGCGTTGTCTTGAGAACGCTATCTCCCGACCTGACGGCCGGGCCTTTACGTCCACATGTCCAGTCTTTCGACTGGACCGGTTTCCCGATTCGGAGATCCTCGGATCAAAGCCTGTTAGCGGCTCCCCGGGGCTTATCGCAGCTAGCCACGTCCTTCATAGACTTCTAACGCCTAGGCATCCACCACACACACTTTTTATCTTGACCATATTCTTCTATCGCACAAGGCTTTGGTCAATACGAAACCTTGTGCGTGTAAGACGCTTACTTAACTCGTTACTTAATTTGCTTTTTTTCTCCGCTCGGCTCCGAGCCACACCCCGTCAGGGGTTTGTCGTGGCTGCGTGCGTTCGCAGATCCGGATGAGTTGTCAAAGAAAATCGGTTTTTGTCTTAGTGAAGACACGCGGCGCGCCTTTCGGCGCGTTGTGGACCCTGCCGGGATTGAACCGGCGACCTCCTGCTTGCAAAGCAGGCGCTCTCCCAGCTGAGCTAAGGGCCCAAACAAAAAATTGGGCCCGGGAGGTTTCGAACCTCCGACCCCACGCTTATCAAGCGTGTGCTCTACCCCTGAGCTACGAGCCCGGCGGTGCACTAAGACGATACAATTACGGTTTTGCAAGCCAATGAGCGCCCCACAACGTTTCTCGAAAACGGCCCGCGTCTTGCGACGCGTCTATCGAGCCATTAAGGGTTCGACCTATCAGCTTTCTCTCGAAAGATGAATGGAAAGGAGGTGATCCAGCCGCACGTTCCCGTACGGCTACCTTGTTACGACTTCACCCCAATCACCAATCACAATTTCATTACCGGCTAGCGGTAATTTCGGTTGCAATGGGCTTTCGTGGTGTGACGGGCGGTGTGTACAAGGCCCGGGAACGTATTCACCGCGGCCGTGCTGATCCGCGATTACTAGCGATTCCACCTTCACGGGGGCGAGTTGCAGCCCCCGATCCGAACTGAGGCGTACTTTGAGGATTTGCTCCACCTTGCGGTTTCGCTTCCCACTGGGTACGCCATTGTAGCACGTGTGTAGCCCTGGACATAAAGGCCATGAGGACTTGACGTCATCCCCACCTTCCTCCACGTTATCCGCGGCAGTCTCCTGAGAGTCCTCCCTTGCGGGTAGCAACACAGGATAGGGGTTGCGCTCGTTGCGGGACTTAACCCAACATCTCACGACACGAGCTGACGACAGCCATGCAGCACCTCGGCTGGCTCCCTTGCGGGTCGCCCAATCTTTCAATCGGACTACTACCAGTCGTTCGAGCCCAGGTAAGGTTCTTCGCGTAGCGTCGAATTAAACCACATGCTCCACCGCTTGTGCGGGCCCCCGTCAATTCCTTTGAGTTTTAACCTTGCGGTCGTACTCCCCAGGCGGATAACTTAATGCGTTAGCGTCGGACGGACGGGGTCGATACCACCCACATCTAGTGACCAGCGTTTACAGCTGGGACTACCAGGGTATCTAATCCTGTTTGCTCCCCCAGCTTTCGAGTCTTAGCGTCAGTAAAGGCCCAGGCAGCTGCTTTCGCCATAGGTGTTCCTCCCGATATCTACGCATTTCACCGCTACACCGGGAATTCCGCTGCCCCCTACCCCACTCGAGGCGACCAGTATCCGATGCGACTCCAAGTTAAGCCTGGAGATTTAACATCGGACTTAATCGTCCGCCTACACTCGCTTTACGCCTAGTAATTCCGAATAACGCTTGCCACCTATGTCTTACCGCGGCTGCTGGCACATAGTTAGCCGTGGCTTATTCACATGGTACCGTCGAGGCATTGCTGCCATTCTTCCCATGTAAAAGAGGTTTACGATCCGAAGACCTTCGTCCCTCACGCAGAGTTGCTGGATCAGGCTTTCGCCCATTGTCCAAAATTCCCCACTGCTGCCTCCCGTAGGAGTATGGCCCGTGTCTCAGTGCCATCGTGCCCGTCCGCCCTTTCAGGCCGGGTACCCGTCGTAGCCTTGGTGGTCTATTACACCGCCAACTAGCTGATGGGCCGCAAACTCCTCCAAGAACGATCCTTGCGGATCTCTCCTCCCTCGAAGATGCCTTCAAGGGAGAGTACGGCGTATTAGCCAGCCTTTCGATTGGTTATTCGCCATTCAAGGGTAGATTGTTTACGTGTTACTCACTCGTCTGCCGCTAAACTAATATTGCTACTAGTTTCGCTCGACTTGCATGTGTTATGCACTCTGCCAGCGTTAATTCTGAGCCAGGATCAAACTCTCCATTTAAATTTGGGCGTTTTGGCGGGGGTAAGACCCTCGCTACTTCCGCTTGCATCAAAAATGAAGAAGAATTGACTCTTCTTTGCTCTTGTTGTTTCTCGAGCTTCAGTGCCTTTTAAGGGGCGCTTCCGCTCTAAAACACACACCTAATAATTCCTTACGCCCTCTTTTCCGGGGGGAAAAGTAGGGCGCCCATTCGCTTGCAAAAACCGAATTGTCAAAGAACAAAAAATGTTTCCTGGCCTCATGTTTCTTCCCATGAAGCCGGGGGCAATTTTATCTTGCCACTTGGCCGCGTTTTGAGGCGCTGCCGGAGTGATGAAATATTAGCACAACATTCCGCGCGTGTCAACAGCTGATTTGAAAATTTTTTTTCCGTCGCCGCGCGCGGGTCTGATTCCTCGTCGAGAAACGGCCCTCGCGCGAAAATAAAAATATTTTTATTTCGCCGCGCGGCCCGCGGAACGCGGCGCGAAAAAATTTCGATTTTCGCGCGCGCGCCGATTTTCGCGGACCGGATCCCGGCCGTTTTTCGGCGAAAGGAGCGAGATGACAAGGAGTGCCGAAAAAATCGATGGTTTTTCGCCTACCCGACACTCGATGATAATAGATGGACTTCAACGCAGCCAGAAAACCAGTGACCGCTACGGAACGAGCGAAATGTCGGGCCGCGGCGACAATTTGAGCGTGGAGAGGTCGTACGCGGGCAGGATCACGAGCCGCGGCGCGGCCTCGGAGGCCAGCTTCATCGCGCGCGCGTTCCACATGAAGCTGGAGATGTCCACCACGAACTTCTTGTCCGGCAGGGCGTCATCGAAGATGTTGTCGTAAACGAAGGCGCCGGGGCCGGTCAGGAGCAAGGAGCCCGAGTCCTGGTTCACCCAAGCCCCCAGGCCGCCGGCCGCCCCCCCATCCAGATCGATCAAAATGACCGTCCCGTCCTTAAAGAGGTCGATGCCATGGTCGAAGGTCCCGTAGGGTGCCGCTTGAGAGAAATCCTGTAATTTCAAGCGTTCTTCCGGGATGAAGGCGCGCGGGTCTGGCATGTCCCGCTCCAGGGCCCGGCGTTTGGGGTTGGTCCAGGCTTGGGACGAGAGGATGATGGTCGCGTTCGGGAAGGCCCCGGCGCGGCCGGCCCATTCGGGCGCCAGGTCGGGCAGGATCACTGTGGTGACGTCCTCGGGCTTGACCCCCCGGGAGGCCAGGCGGGAGACGATGTCCCGTCCCGCGCCCACCTTGAAAGGCGACAAGGCGGAGCCCTTGAGACGCCGGGCGCCCATCCCCCCGAGGTCCTCGGGCAGGCCCGCGCCGAACAGCACGGCGCCTTCCTTGGGATGGCGGATCAGGACGGCGGTGAGCGGAGGCGTGAGCCGGGAATCGGGGCTCTTGAGCTCGGAGAGGAGATTCCCCCGGACCTTGCCCTCGCCGACGACGAAGATCTCCACGCGAACCCCGTCGACCCTGCGGCGCGCGATGACCATCGAGCCGAACGTCGCGGACGCGGGCCGTGCCGCGCGCAGGACCGGTCGCGGAGGAGGCGGAGGCGGCAGGCCGTTGGGCACGAGGCCGATCTCCGCGCAGCCCGCGAGCGTCAGCGCGAGCGCGGGGAGGAGCCGCCTCAACGCGCTTCCTTCACCGTCATGTTCCACAGCACCTCTCCGTCCGTCGAACGCGCGACGGCCTCGGCGAAGGTCAGGTGCTCGATCATCTCGTCGACGGCCTCGGCCGTCGCGGGCGCGGCCGCGAACGCGGCCTTGCCCTCGGCCCTCTCGCGGGTCAGGCGCGCGAGCTTCTCGCGGACCTCCTCGAGCGGGACCGGCGCGGCGTGCGGGCGCACCGCCGGGTCGGCGGATCTCCCGAGCTTGCGCA
This sequence comes from Elusimicrobiota bacterium, assembly GCA_016191335.1. Taxonomy (GTDB): domain Bacteria; phylum Elusimicrobiota; class Elusimicrobia; order UBA1565; family UBA9628; genus GWA2-66-18. The sequence goes on from JACPOW010000047.1 coordinate 6,124, forward strand.
GCTCCTGATGAAGGGCCTTCGCGCGCTTCAGCGGGACGATGAAGGACAGCTGCTGCTCCGTCGTGGAGCCGGCGAACAGAGCCAGCGGCTGGGTCAGGCGGCCGCCGCTTTTCTCGACGGCGGCGACGACCTTCGGAAGAGCGGCGTCGAGCTTCTTGACCGACAGGTCGCCGCTCCAGGTCTCGCGATACGGCGACTGCGAGTAGGTCTTGAGCCAGTACGGCTTCCCGTGCGGCGCCGGCGCGGCGGCGGCGGCCGACGGCGCGGCAACGAAAGTCGCCGCCGTGACGGCGAGCAGCAAGGTCGCGAGCTCAATCATGCGCCGATTCTAACATTCCTTCGCGCGCGTCGCCGACCTCGAACGCGACGATGGGCCGGGCCTTCCCCTTGACCTGCACGACCCGGCGCCGCGCCTTCGGGGCGCGCCGCAGGCGCCGCCAGGCGGCCTGCGCCACGAGGACCTTCCCGGGCGTCGCGTTGGCCTCCATGCGCTGGGCGAGGTTGACCGCGTCGCCGATGTAGGTGTACTCGCGGCGGCCCTGGGCGCCGACGTTGGCGCGGACGGCCCGGCCCCAGTTGATGCCGATGCGCACGTCGAAGGGGCTCCCCTCCCGGCGGCGCTGCGCGACCATGGCCAGCACGCGGCGGGCCGTCGTGAACGCGGCGTCGGCGCCGGGGAAGGCGGCGAAGATGCAGTCGCCGATGTACTTGTCCACGTCGCCGCCGTGCTGATAAATGAGTTCGGTGGCCGGCTCGAAGATGCAGTTGAGCTCGCGCACGACCTCCGCGGGGCTGTGGCCCTCGCTGAACGCGGTGAAGCCCTTCACGTCCATGAACAGGAAGGCGCCCGTGAACGAGCCGTCGGGGACCTCGTACTCCCCGCGCGCGGCGAGACGGCCGGCCTCGGCCCAGATCCCGTGCGGCGTGTAGCGGCGGATGACCTCGCTCTGCTTGCGCAGCTTCTCGCCGTCCTCGTACGACTTGCGGCTGAGGTTGGCGAGTATGCTCTCGGTGCGGTCGAGGGTCGTCTCGCTGCGCTCGAGCGCGTCGCGCAGGTCCTCGGCCTCGGCCCGCGGCAGGCGCTTGGGCAAGGCGCGCGGGCGCGAGCGTGGCGGCGCGGCCAGCGCCAGCAAGGTCGCGGTCGTCGTGTGGAAGCCCGAGCACGAGGACGACGGGGCGGCCGCCTCGTCGTAGCGCGCGACGGCGGGGACGATCTCGCCGCCGGAGTAGTAGCCGAACACGGGCGTCCCGCGCCCGAACACCGAGCGGACCTCGTCGAGCTCGCGGCCCAGCCGGCTGTTCAATATCGCGCCGCGGCTGCAGCAGCTGACGAAGAACACCAGGTCCGCGGGCCGGCCCAGCGCCTTGAGGCAGCGCTGCGCCGCCGTCCGCGCGCCCGCCAGCAGGCCGTGACGGCTGGCCAAGGTCAGGCGCGCGCGCCGCCCCTGGAGCTCCTCGACCGGGAACAGCTCCACCGAGCCGCCGCGCAGGTCCACCGACACCGGCATCTTGAAGACGCTCCGCCCGTCGGGCGCCTCGAGGGCGAAGCCGAAGCGCTGGATCATCAGCGAGAAGAAGTCCCGGTCGCGCACGTCGCCGAGCAGGCGGCGGTAGTAGTCCAGCACCGGGACGCCGTCCACCTCGTGCACGCGCCCGCCCGTCGAGCGCGTGATGGTGAACGGCGGGCCCACGGGGTCCCAGCCGTGCTCGAAGGCGAACGCCGCGTCGGCGCCCCGCGGCAGCGCGAACAGCGCCGCGCGCGCCGCGCCCCTCGTCAGGCGCTCGCCGTACTGGAAGTTCGTCCAGAAATCGGGATGCTCCATGCCCAGGTCGTAATCGCCGCAGGTCATGCCGCCGAACACCGGCACGGGGCCCATCGTCCGGCGCATCTCCGCCAGGGACTCCCGGTCGCGGCCCGTGGCCACCGAGCCGAAGTACAGGGCGAGCGGCCGCTCCAAGCCTCCCCCGCCCAAGCCCTTCGCCAAGGACGCGCCGGTGCGCGCCGGCGCGCCGACGACGGCCTGCGCGAACCTCACGGGCGCGCCGCCGAGGTCCAGGGACAGCACCGCCACGGTGCCGTTGGTCACGCCCGCGTTGGTGACCTCTTTGTACGACGACCCGCCGAGGAGGCTTCGCCCGCCGGTCTCGCCGGCCAGGACGCGGTGTACGGCCTTCTGGTCGAGGTGGATGGAGCCGAAGGCGACCGTCAGGTCCGGACGGCGCACCGAGCGCCGCGCCGCGCGCAGCGCCTCTCGCGCGGCCTTCTCGCCGTCGGGTCCGCGGCCGAGACCGATGCCGAAGCGGAGCATGAGCCTACTTCTCGGTCGGGCCGCCCGCCTCGGTCCAGCCGCGCCAGCCGCCGTCCATCGAGATCACGTTCGTGTAGCCCATCTTCTGCAGGTTGTCGGCCGACAGCGCGGAGCGGAAGCCCCCGCCGCAATAGAGGATGATCTCGGCGCCCTTGTCGGGGATGGCCGCCTCGACGTCGCGCTCGATGACGCCCTTGCCCAGGTGGATCGCGCCGGCGATCCGGCCCTTGGCCCACTCGTTGTCCTCGCGGGTGTCCACGAGCAGGAGCTTCTCGCCCTTCTTCACGCGGGCGAGCACGGTCGGCACGTCGGTCTGCTTCACGCGGGACTTGGCGTCGTCGACGATCTTCAGAAAGGCGGGGGAGTGGCTCATGGGGGAATTTTTACAAAATACGGGCCGCCGCGTCAGCCGGATCCGCGGCTAATGGCTTACAAATACGGGCACCGTATGCTAGCGTCAGGCCTTGGCGGCGCTACCGATGAGATGTCTCCTTGCCGCAACTTTGCTCCTCGCCGCGGCTTCCCCCTCGCGCGCGGCGTGGGCGCGCTTCAAAGTCGCCGATTTCGCGACCACGGCGCGACATCCGGCAATCGTCGAACTCGACGGCGGGCCAGCTCTGGTCGTCTTGGAATCCGATAACTTGAATGTCCTTCGCAGGTCGGGATCCCGCTGGGAGCGGTCGACTTTGCCGCTGGATCCCAAGATGGGGATATACAACTTCACCGCGTGCGACTGCCGCGGCGACGGGGTCAAGAGACTATACCTCTCCTTCAGAAGCACCCCTCGCATCTGGGAGATCACGCCCAACGGACCGCGCTGGACGGTCGACGAATTCTCCCCCATCGGAGAACGCCCGACCGAGCACCACAACTCGGGCCCGCTCGTCGCCGGGTCGTCAGCCGACGGATCCATGAGCCTTTTCGTCACGCACCCTGACCGAGGGCAAATCCGCGAGTGCCGCTGGAAGAAGCGCTGGAATTGCGCCACGATCATCCGGGACGACCGGATCGACGGTCCCATGCTGTTCCTCCATTCAGACCCTCCGGCATGGGAAACGCAGGACCTGCTCTTTTTTCAGTCCGCCCTAGCCGCCCGCGGCCGCTCCGGGTGGAAGATCGTTCCGGGAGTCGACGCCAACAGCTTCCCCCACATCCTCCTATCCCGGACCAAACCGCGCACTTTTTACAGCTTCGGCCAACAGAACGTCGAGATTTCCTTGGACCGCGACCTTGGCGTGGTCGAGCGAAGAGAAATGACGAAGGTCATGTCCGGCGAAACGGTCGCCGTGCTGAACTCCGGCGTCGCCGAAAGGATATACGGCACCGCCGGCGAACATGTGCACGAGTACAGGGAGGAGGATGGCGTATGGATCAGTTCGGTGGCCGTCTCCTTCCCAGGAACGCAAGCCTACAGGGTCGTCGCCGGCGACGCGCGCGGCGACGGCCAGGACAGGCTCTATGTCCTTGAGACGACGCGTCCGCACATCACGCCGTCCCGGTTGTGGGAACTCGTGCACTACCCGGTCGAAGACGCCGTAGAGGTGCCCGATTCCGAATCGAGAGGCCTCTCCGCCGGAAGCCGAAAGGCCCTGGGAGACCTGCTGCGGGCCGAACTCGGCCGCCACGGAGGCCTTTCCGTCCTGGGCCCCGGAGGCCCGCCTCCGGCGTACCGCCTCCTCTCGTCGGTGGAGACCGGAGGAGAATTCAGCGCGTTCAAGTTGAACGTCGTCCGCGCCGACGGAAGCGTCTTGAAGGAACTTAGCGGCTCGGCGATGCGCGCCGACTTGCCGTCCGCCATGGGCGAGTCGGCGCTTCAAGTCGCCGAAGACTGGCCGAATTGGACGGCGGCACCGTGATGTCACCCGCGCTCCTCGCCTCGATCCTATTCGCGTCCGCCAGCTCCGCGCTCCCTCAATGCGGACTGACCGACGGCCATTTTCGGGTCTATCAGATCGAAGTCAAGGATCTCGAGGCGGCCAAAGGAGGCCTATCGAAGAGCTTCGCTTTCGCGCGGTCCTATCGCACGTCGATCGCTTGCGAGGCCCTTGAGCCGGGAGAGAACCCTGGCCCCGCCGATCAGCGGCACGCCGAAACCAGGTGGATCCCCAAGCAAGGGCGCGCCAAGTTCGAGTCCGAGTTGGCGTCGCTGGGAAAATTGCGGATATCCGAGAACAAGGGTGCCGAGCCGGCGCCTCCGCCGCCCGCGGAGCTCGCGCATCTTCGGAAGAGGACCGCGTCCGAGCGCGACCCGGTCAAGCGGCGTGTTCTCGCCGAGAGCCTCGCCAGCATGGAAAACTGGGAGGATTCCTATAGATCCACGCGCAACAAGGATCTCGTACAGGTGAGATTATTGTGGCGCGAGAAGGACCAGCCTCCCTATTCGCCGCCGGCGCCTAGGAGTTTCAACGTGGCGCCCAAGACGGTTCTGCTCCCGCGTCCGGTGCTCGCCGGCGAGGAGCTCCGACTCGCCGTCGAGCGGTTCAAAAGGAACGAGGATTGATCCGTCGGACTAGCGCGAGAGGGAGCGGGCGCGGCGCATGACGCCGCGGGCGTAGGCGCGGAAGGCGGCGCGGATCGCGGGCTCCTTCAAGCGGAGCAGGTCGCGCTCGATCCAGCCCCGGTTGACGGCGCTGTCGCGCAGGCTGCGCTCGAGCGGCTCCAGGTCCTCGCGGCGGTGCGCGGCAATCGCCTCCTCGGACATGCCGTTGGCGCGCATGCTCTCCATGACGCGCTCGACGGCGGCCATCTTGCGTCGGGTCTGCGCCTCGGTGCGCTTGGCGCGCGCGAGGTTCTTCTCCAGGCGCGCGACATAGGCGTCCATCGTCGTGGCGTAAAGGGCGATGTTGTTCTTGTACTGCTCGCCGAGCCACTTCGCGAAGGCGGGAGCGTCCTTCAGGAGGCGCGCGCGGGCCATGCGCGCGAAGCTGCCTTTCTCGGGCTCGATGCCGAGCTCGCTCCAGACGCGGTTCTCCACGGTGTAGGACTCGATCTCGAGCTCCAGCGCGTCGGCGGGAAGCTCCATCGCGCGCTGGAGCACGTGCTGCAGCTCGTGGGCCAGGATCGGCGCGCTCTGGAACGGGTCGCGCTTGAGATGGCCGGAGTCCATGACGAGGAGGTCGGAGTCGTAGCGGAACTCGCCGTTGTTGCCGATGGCCTTCACGTCGAGCATGACCGGGCGGCCGCGCACCGCGGCCAGGTGATCGATGTCGCGCAGGACGCGGCGGCCCGTGCGGGAGCCGGAGAGGACGCCGACGACGGCGTCAAGCCAGGCGTCGTGCTCGGGGCGCGCCATGTGCAGGCCGGCGCCGAGCGGAGCGGCGGGAGCGGCGCTCGGCGCCTGAGGAGTCGCCGGCGCCGCCGGAGGAACGGCGGCCGTGCCGTCGAAGAGAGCGCCCGCGTTCGCGGCGGCGCTCTCCGAGGCGGGCTCTCGTGCGGGCTCGGACGGGGTTTGGGGCGCGGGATCGCCGACGGCGGCGGCGAGGGGTACGGCGGCGACGGCTTTGACGACGGCGGCTTGAACGGCGACGGAAGGGGCGATCGCCGGAAGCGCGGCGGCGGGGACGAGCGACGGCGTCAACGGCAACGGGGTCAATGACGACGGATCCAGGGACATCGCGCGGGAGCCAAACGACGGGACAGGAGCGGACGGGAGGACGGGAGCGACCCGCATAGAGATCGCAGCAATCACCTGGGCGGACGCCCAGGAAGGGACGATCGAGGCCACGACGACCAGTGCGGCGAGTGCTCGTCTCACGAGCCCATTATAGGAACGGCCCGCCGCGGCGATATAGGACTAAAGGCCCAATGAGGGGAGCGTAATAGGCCTAGACCCCATCGGCCCTGCTATCCTCAAGGATAGCCGAGTGCGGAGGCCTACTCGCAGATGTGGCAGACCCCGAGGCCGTCGACGGATGTGGGCTTGTCGCGCTCGGAGTTGACCATGCACAGGAACCCGAAGGGCTCCGTGGCGTCCGCGGGGCAGCGGAACTGGTGGGGATCGGATGGGCTGACATAGACGACATCTCCGATCCCGACGGTCCAGATGTAGCAGCCGGCCTGGGCTTCGCCTTTGCCCCTCATGGGGATGACGACGTGCTCGTGCTCGTGCTTCTCGAGGGTGGAGAAGCCGCCGGGGGCGATCTCGAAGTAGCGGACGTGGAAGCGCATGCTCTCGCCGCGCTTGCCGACGAGCTCGCGCCGGGAGATGCCCTTGTACTCGGCGGTGTCGGTCTTGTACGGCTCGAGCGGCACGTCCTTCCACTCGAACCTGCCCGGCTCGCGCCGGATCACCTTGGAGTGGTTGCCGTCGATGGACGGGGGCGGCGGCGCCTTGAGGCCGCCGCGCGTCTTGAGCCCCTCGTCCTTCGCCACGGGCCTAGCTTTCCGGGTTGTGCGGCGGCGGCAGCTTGGTGCGGCGCGACACGCGCAGGCGGACCTGGGCGCGGCGGATCGCCGCTTCCATCTGCGCCAGCTGCATCGGGTCGAGGCCGGGGTGGATGACCGCCTTCGCCTTCTCGAGCGCCTGGCGGGCGCGCTCGGCGTCGATCTGCCCCGCGTCCTCGGCCGTCTCGGCGAACAGGGACACCGTGTCGTTCTTGACCTCGGCGAAGCCGCCGGAGACGGCGAAGTTCCTCACCTCGCCGCCGGCGGTCACGCGCACCTCTCCCGCCGTGAGCTGGACCAGGAACGACTGGTGGCCGGGCAGGACGCCCATCTCACCGTTGTACGCCGGCAGGACGACGAAGTCCGCGGGAGCGGACCACGCCACCTTCTCCGGCGTCACGAGCTCGAGCGTCAGGTGCTTGTCGGACATGAAGACCTCTGTGTTACTTCAGCGCCTCGGCGTTGGCGACGGCCTCGTCGATGCCGCCGCACATGTAGAAGGCCTGCTCGGGCAGGGAGTCGTACTTGCCCTCGATGAGCCCCTTGAAGCTCTGGATGGTGTCCTTGAGCTTGACGTACTTGCCCGCGCGGCCGGTGAACTGCTGGGCCACGAAGAAGGGCTGGGACAGGAACTTCTGGATCTTGCGGGCGCGGGACACGACCAGCTTGTCGTCCTCGGACAGCTCGTCGATGCCGAGGATGGCGATGATGTCCTGGAGCTCGCGGTAGCGCTGCAGGACCTTCTGCACGCCGCGGGCCACGTTGTAGTGCTCCTCGCCGACGATGTTCGGGTCCAGGATGCGGGAGGTGGACTCGAGCGGGTCGACCGACGGGAAGATGCCGAGCTCGGCGATCTGGCGCGAGAGCACGGTCGTCGCGTCCAAGTGGGTGAAGGTGTTGGCGACGCCGGGGTCGGTCAGGTCGTCGGCGGGGACGTAGACGGCCTGGATCGACGTGATCGAGCCCTTGTTCGTGGAGGTGATGCGCTCCTGAAGGGCGCCGATCTCGGTGGTCAGCGTCGGCTGGTAGCCGACGGCCGACGGCATGCGGCCGAGCAGCGCCGAGACCTCGGCGCCGGCCAGCACGTAGCGGAACACGTTGTCGATGAAGAGCAGGACGTCCTGGCCTTCCGCGTCGCGGAAGTACTCGGCCTGCGTGAGAGCGGTGAGGCCGACGCGGGCGCGGGCCCCGGGCGGCTCGTTCATCTGGCCGAACACCAGCACGGTCTTGGAGAGGACGGGCGCGCCGTCGGACAGCTTCGCCTCCTCCATCTCGCGGTACAGGTCGTTGCCTTCGCGCGAGCGCTCGCCGACGCCGCCGAACACGGAGACGCCGCCGTGCTCCTTGGCGACGTTGTTGATCAGCTCGAGGATGGTGACGGTCTTGCCGACGCCGGCGCCGCCGAAGAGTCCGACCTTCCCGCCTTTCATGTAGGGTGCCAGCAGGTCGACGACCTTGATGCCGGTCTCGAAGATCTGGGGCTTGGTGACGAGCTCGGTGAGCTTCGGCGCCTCGCGGTGGATCGGCAGGTGCGTCGCGGACTTGATCTCGGGCTGGTTGTCCTTGGCCTCGCCGAGGACGTTCATCAGGCGGCCGAGGCAGGCCTTGCCGACGGGCACCGAGATCGGCGCGCCGGTGTCCTCGACGGCGGTCCCGCGCGTCAGGCCTTCGGTCGCGGCCATCGCGATCGTGCGCACGATGTTGTCGCCGAGGTGGCTCGCCACCTCGACGGTCAAGGTCGCGCCCGTGCCGTTCTCGCCGGGCATCTTGATCTTGAGCGCGTTGTAGTTCGCCGGGAGCTTCCCGGAGGGGAACTCGACGTCGACGACGGGGCCGATGACTTGGACGATTTTGCCGATGTTCATTTTATAGCTCTCTCAGTTGGTCGTGGTCGGGGCGAGCCCGATCTTGTGAAATCGAACGCCGTAGCGGCGCTGTCCGCCGACGGCTCCCAGCACGCTGCGGACCTCGCCGCGGATCTGCAGGGCGGGGTTCAGGCGCAGGTGCAAGGTCATGCCCTTCTCGAGCTCCGCGTCGGTGCGGAAGGTCATGCCGCCCTCGGAGAGGTCGGTGATCGTCGCGCGGCACTTCGCCGCGGCGGGGCCCTGCATGCTGATGTCGAAGGTGGCGCCCACGACGGTGCGCGGGTGGCGTCTCTGCTCGGCTCCGGTCTTCTGCTGTGTCAAAATGTTCTCCATGATTAAGCGGCCAAGGCCTCGGCCCCGCCGACGAGCTCCGCGATCTCCTTCGTGATCATCGCCTGGCGCGTGCGGTTCGCGTCCAGGACGTAGCCTTCGCGCATCTCCTTGGCGTTCTTCGACGCCGAGTCCATCGCGTTCATGCGCGACGCGAGCTCGGCGGCCTGGGACTCGAGGAGGATGCGATAGAACTGGGCCTTGATGTGGCGCGGCAGCAGCTCGGCCAGCAGCTCCTGGCGGCCGGGCTCGAAGCCGTAATCCGGCAGCTCCACGGTCTCGGGCACGACCTCGGGCACCGGGATCGGGAGCAGCGCGGCGGTGAGCAGGCGCTGGGTCGCGACGGACTTGAACTCGTTGTACAGGACGGTCACGGAGGACACGCCCTTGTTCAGGTAGGCGTCGATGACGGCCTGCCCGGCCAGCTCGGCGTGGGCGAAGGTGATCTTAGGGAACACGCCCACGAGCTCGGAGACCATCTCGATCTCCTGGCCCTTGAGGCGCGCCACCAGGTCGCGGCCCTTGCGGCCGATCGCGACGCAGTAGACCTTCTTGCCCTTGCGCTGGCGGAACCACTCCAGGGCGGCGCGGATCACGTTGGAGTTGAAGGCGCCGCACAGGCCCTTGTCGCCGGTGACGAGGACGAGCAGCTCGGGGCCCTCGGGGCGCTTGTCGAAGAAGGGATGGATGTGGACGGCCTGCTTGGCGGCGATGTCCGCGCGGACCTCGAGCAGGGCCAGCTCGCGGACCATGCGCTCCATCTTGGAGGCGAACGGGCGGGCGGCGAGGATGGCGAGCTGCGACTTGCGCATGCGCGCCGCCGCGACCATTTTCATGGCCTTGGTGATCTGCTCGGTGGACTTGGTCGACTTGATCTTGCTGCGAAGTTCTCTGAGGGAAGCCATGGGTCAGACTCCGACGGCGACTTTGCGTCCGCCGATGTAATCCGGGATCGCGCGCTCGACGGTCCACTGCGCGCGGAAGCCGAAGGCCTTCTGCGCTTTCGCGGGGTCGCCGAGCGTCTCGTTCTGGTAGAAGCTGTAGGGGTTCTTGATGTACTCGGGCTGCAGGCTCGTGCCGAGGGTGGAGTTCAGCGCGGCCACGATGCCGTTGAAATCGGTCTTGCGCGCGGTGCAGACGTTGTAGGCGCCGGGGGCCGCCTTCTCGAACGCGCGGATGTTCGCGTCGACGACGTCCTTGACGTAGATGAAGTCGCGGTACTGCTCGCCCATCTCGAAGATGCGCGGGCGGCGGCCGGCCCGCATCTGCAGGGACAGCTGCCAGATCATGCTCGCGGACTTGTTCTTGTGGGCCTCGCGCGGGCCGAACACGTTGAAGTAGCGCAGGCCGACGGCCTTCACGCCCTTGGCGTTGGCGGCGACGGTCTCCATGACGCACTTCGAAAAACCATACACGTTCATCGGCCGCAGCTCGGCGTCCTCGCGCTGGGGGACGGGAGCGTCGCCGTAGGTCCCGGCCGAGGAGGCGTACACGACCTTCTTGACCTTGGCCTTGGCGGCCCAGCCCAGGAGGTCGCGGAAGGATTCGACGTTCACCTTCATCATCAGCGCCTGATCCATGACGGTCGTGTCGGAGATCGCGGCCTGGTGGAACACCGCGTCGATCTTCCCGACGCGAGGGGCCCAGTAGGCGGTGTTGCCGAAGTCCGCGGCGACGACGTCGCCGGGGAACCCGCGCAGGTTCTCGAAGGTGCCCGCGGAGAAATCGTCCATCGCGACGACCTGCCAGCCGCGCGCGGCCAGCTCCCAGCACAGGTTGGAGCCGACGAAGCCGGCGGCGCCGGTGACCAGCGCGCGGGGGCTCACTTCTTCCTCCGCATCACGATGTCCTGGAGCTCCATGACGGGCGCCAGGACGCAGTCGTTGAGGGCCTTCAGCCGCTTGGCGTCGGGCTTCTTGATGCCGGGCATCTCGACGGCCCCGGCGTAATGGTTGACGAGCGTGGCGCAGACCTCGTGGTCCCAGGCGGTGAGGCCGCCCGCGGCCTTGAGGTCGTCCATCAGCTTGCCGGTGTAGCGCTTCATCGCCTTCGGGTCGCGCGCGATGAGGTCCGCGAACGCGCGCGGCGCGTTCTGGGGCCCGACGTAGGTGAACACCCCGCCGAGCTCCGGCTTCTCGATGGCCTTGAGAGCCTCGATCAGCGAGCCGCTGAGCATGTCCTGCGCGCGCGCCGCCGTCGCCGCGAACAGCGGCGAGGCGAACAGGGCGGCGGCGAGCAGGATCCGGAGCATTACTTGAACTGCCCCTTGAATTCCTTGAGCAGGGCCTCGATCTTCGCCTTGAGGGCGTCGTCGATGACCTTCTTGTCGCCGAGCTCCTTCATCGTCGCGGCGTGGCGGGCCTCCGCGTAGGCGAAGAGCTCCGACTCGTAGCGGCGCACGTCGGCGACCTTGACCTCGTCGACGAAGCCGTTGGTGCCGGCGTAGATCGCGAGGACCTGGCGCTCGACGGACAGCGGCACGTACTGGCCCTGCTTCAGGATCTCGACGAGGCGTTCGCCGCGCGCGAGCTGCTTCTGCGAGGACGCGTCGAGCTCCGAGCCGAACTGCGCGAACGCGGCCAGCGCGTTGTACTGCGCCATGTCGAGGCGCAGGCGGCCGGCGACGGACTTCATCGCCTTCGTCTGCGCCGCGCCGCCGACGCGCGACACGGACAGGCCGACGTTGACGGCGGGGCGGATGCCGGAGTAGAACAGGTTCGACTCGAGGTAGATCTGGCCGTCGGTGATGGAGATGACGTTCGTCGGGATGAAGGCCGACACGTCGTTGGCCTGCGTCTCGATGATGGGCAGAGCGGTGAGCGACCCGCCGCCGTTCTCCTTGGACAGCTTGCACGCGCGCTCCAGCAGGCGGCTGTGCAGGTAGAACACGTCGCCGGGGTAGGCTTCGCGGCCCGGGGGGCGGCGCAGCAGCAGCGAGAGCTGGCGGTAGGCCGCGGCGTGCTTGGACAGGTCGTCGTAGATGACGAGGACGGCCTTGCCCTGCCACAGGAACTCCTCGCCGATCGAGCAGCCGGCGTAGGGCGCGATGTAGAGCATGGGCGCCGGCTCGGAGGCTCCGGCGGAGACGACGATGGTGTAGTCCATCGCGCCCGCGTCCTGCAGCTTCTGCACGACGGCGGCGACGGTGGACTGCTTCTGGCCGACGGCCACGTAGATGCAGATCGGGCGGTTCGGCTGGTTCTTCTGGTTGATGATGGTGTCGATCGCGATCGCGGTCTTGCCGGTCTGGCGGTCGCCGATGATCAGCTCGCGCTGGCCGCGGCCGATCGGGATCATCGCGTCGACGGCCTTGACGCCGGTCTGCAGGGGCTCGACGACGGGCGCGCGCTCCATGACGCCGGGGGCGACGATGTCGAGCGGGCGGAACTTCGTCGTCTTGATGGCGCCCTTGCCGTCGATGGCGCGTCCGAGCGCGTCCACGACGCGGCCGACCATGGCGTCGCCGACGGGGACCTGGGCGACCTTGCCGGTGCGGCGGACGGGGTCGCCTTCCTTGACGAGGGTGTCGGTGCCGAACAGCACGCAGCCGACGTTCTCCTTCTCGAGGTTGAGGACCATGCCGATGACGCCGTTGGGGAACTCGAGGAGCTCTCCCGACATGGCGTTCTCGATGCCGTAGACGCGGGCGATGCCGTCGCCGACCTGCAGAACGGAACCTTCTTCCTTGAGCTCCGTGGAGCCAGAGAAGCCTTCGATCTGCTTCTTGATGACGGCGGTGATTTCTTCGGGTCGGATGGCCATGTTAGTTGAAGCTCTCCTTCAATCTGCGCAACTGTCCGCGCAGGCTGGAATCAAGGACCCAGTCGCCGATCTTGACGGTGAGGCCGCCGATCAGTTCCGGGTCTTCTTTTACGTCGAGTTCGATCTCTTTACCGGTGAATTTCTTCAGCTTCGCCGTGAGCTGCTGCTGCGCGTCGGACGAAAGGGGAGCGGCGGTGCGCACGTGCGCCTTCGCGGCGCCGCGCTTCTCGGCGGCCAGCTTCGCGTAGACGGCGGAGACCATGACCATCAGCTCGAAGCGCTTCTTGTCGACGAGCAGGTTGAGGAAATTGAGGGTCGTCGCGCCGACCTTGTCGCCGATCGCGTCGTGGAGGAGCTTCTTCTTGCTGGCCGGGGGCACGCGCGGGTGGCGCAGCGCGCCCATCGCGTCGAGCAGAAGCTTGTGCGCGGAGCCGAGGTCCGCCTGGACCTTCTGCTCCTCGCCCTTGGCGGACGCGGCCTGGAAGAGAGCCGCCGCGTAGCGGCCGGCCAGGACGCGGTCGGAGGCCTGCATCTTAGTTGCTCCCCGCCTTCTTGGAGGACTCGAGGTCCTTGAAGAAGCCCTCGAGCACCGTCTTCTGGACGCCGGCGTCGACGGACTTGTGCAGGAGCTTCTCGGCGGCGAGGACGGAGAGGCTGGCGACTTCCTTGCGCAGGTCGCCGACGAGCTTGTCCTTCTCGGCGGCGAGCTCGACGGTCGTCTTCGCCTTGATGGCGGCGGCGTCGGCCGCGGCCGCGGCCGTGAGCTTGGCGCGCAGCGCCTCGCCGTCCTTCGTCGCGGCGGCGAGCAGCTCGCGGCTCTTGGCCTGGACGCCGGCCATCTGCGCCTCGAGCTCGCGCTGGATGCGCTCCGCCTCGGCGCGCGCCTTCTCGGCGCCCTCGCGGTCGGCCTTCAGGCGCGCCTCGCGCTCGTCGATGGACTTCAGCAGCGGGCCCCAGGCGAACGCCTTGAGGATGCCCACCAGGCAGAGGAAGGTCACGATGGTCCAGACGGTCAGCCCGAGGTCGGGGGAAAGTAAGTCGCCCATTTTTTCTTTTGCTCCTGCGTCAGATCACGGAAAATTTGTGCTCCCGGGCGGGAGGCACGCGCCGCCCGGGAGGCTTTTTTGATTCTTAGTGCGTCGCGGCGGCGGCGGCGGCCGGAGCGGCGGAGGCGCCGGCGACGGGAACGCCCTTGTTGAGGGCCAGGGCGGCGAGCAGGACACTGACGAGCGCCAGCAGGCCGAGGCCTTCGATCATGGCGGCCGGGATGATCATCATCGTCTGCAGCGCGCCGGCCGACTCAGGCTGGCGAGCGGCTCCCTCGAGGGCCGCGCCCGCGAGCTTGGAGATGCCGTACGCGCCGCCGATGAGGCACAGGCCCGCGCCGACGAAAACGCCGATGTAAGAGAGTCCGAGGTATTCCATTCTAAGTCTCCTGATGCGTCATGATCCCGGTCCGCCTAAAGGCGTCCGGGGCGCGACCTCCGCGGTTTAGTGCGGGTGAACGGCGCCGCCCACGAACAGGGCGGTCAAGAACGTGAAGATGTACGCCTGGAGGAACGACACCAGGACGTCCATCGTGTAGATGAAAAGAGCCAATCCCACCGACGGGAGGATCATCCCGGTGCCGATCGCCTTGCTCATCTCCGCGAAGATGAAGATCATGCAGAGGAAGGCGAGCGAGACGACGTGGCCGGCGAGCATGTTGGCGAACAACCGGATGCACAGCGAGATGCACTTGGCGAACATGCCGAACACCTCGATGACGAACAAAAGGGGCCACAGGATCAGCGGCACGCCGCCCGGCACGATGTGCACGACATAGGAGACCAGGCCCTGCTCCTTGACGCCCGCGTACTGGATCAGGCCGAAGGTGCAGATCGCCATCCCCGCCGTGACCCACGGGTTCGCGGTCACGCCCGACATGTGGGGCACGAGGCCGAGCAGGTTGCAGGTGAGCAGGAAGAAGAACAAGGTGAGGAAGTAGGGCAGGTAGTGGCCGGCGTGGTGGCCGAAGATCGGCTCGAGGATCTCGTCGCGCACGAACAGGGCGAGGGGCTCGAACATCGAGCGCATCACGCGCGCCAGGCCCGACTCGGAGCGGGCGGCGAAGGTCAGGGCGACGATGGCGATCCCGCAGGCGATCCACATCGTGCGGATCAGCGGGGAGAGGCCCATGTCGACGGGAAGTCCGGCGACGGTGGCGATGACCTTGTGGGACGTCTTGTGATCGACGAGGTGATGCGCGAGAATGCTTTCGAAATTCATTTGATCCTGAGGTGCCTCATCTCCAAAGTCATCAACAGCGCCAGCAGAGCGAACACGTACGATAAAAGAAGAGCTTCGAACGACGCCGACTCACGGCCATAGCCCCAGACCGCCAGGGCTCCCAGCACTCCGGCGCGCAGCGCCATCCCGCCGCCGAAGGCCCACCAGAAGGTCCTCATCGCGCGTCCCCTCGCCCACAGCAGCCAGGCGACGCTCCCCGACGACGCCGCCCACGCGGCCGCGACGCCGATGGTCAGGCTCCTCCGATCCGCTTCCGACGACCAGACGAGCCCGGCGGAGTACGCGCCGATCGCCGATACGACGGCGCCTTCAATGGCGGCCCGCGCCGCCGTTTTTAGGAATGCTGAACGTTCGGATGAGGCGATAGAGTCCAATCACGATTCCAAAGAGCGCGCCCACGAGCGTTCCCCACGGCGAGGATCCGAACCGCTTGTCGAGCCAATATCCCAGACCGACGCCGAGCACGCTGAAGGACGCGAGCTCCCAGCCGACGCTCAACGCGAGAGCCAAGGCGTTTTTCTGGCCTTCCTTAGATGGCTCGGGTTGTGTCGGCATTTTCGGCGACGACGGGCCATCATACGATTTGTCCGAGCAACCTGTCAATTTTTAGGGTTTTTTTGTTCGTCTGTCCCAATGTGGCGGGGTGGCAGAAAGGCGTAAATAATCTCTTTGTTGACAATAAGCCCTTCAGGTGTGTTGATGATTAGCGGCGGGTTGAACTTCAGGAGCGCGTTAACATCTCGCCGAATCGTCTTTGTCGTTTTGCGCGCATATGCGATCGCCATTCTAGGGCTCACTTCCGGGATTTTGCTCAGGGAAACCGGAGCATTTTTTTCAGATAGGTCCAAGACAAGGGCTCGCTGGCGGCTCGTCGTCGGGCCGTCCTTTCCCTTGAAAGATGCATGAACAAAGTTTTCCCAAGTAACCGCAAGTTGTTGCCCACGAATCCATTCGAGCTGTATTTTAAGTCCGTCGAGGAGGCCCTGAACGGCATAGTCGATGAAGGGAATCAGATCACCACTATGAACTGCACTTGCCTTAGACAATTGTCGGTAATATTCCGCCCGGGTTCTGTTGTAGTGATTGCTGAGAAGTTGAGTGGCTGGTGCCGGCACGCCCGAAGCCATTAGAATGTAAAACTCGACGATGCGAGCCGTCCGGCCATTCCCGTCACCGAATGCATGAATCCATGCCAAATAAACGTGGGCCACTATGGCTTTAATGATTCCATAGGCGATTTTATCTCCTTCGTTCTGAGCAATAAAATCAGGGCCATTAAGCCACTCACAGAGATGATCGAGCAGGTATTCGCATTCCGAGTGGGGTGCGCCTCTGTAATTTGCAACTCCCACAGAGTATTTTCGAATTTTTCCTGGGATAACGCCCTCTTCAACCGGCAATTCTCGAAGTACACGCTCGTTGAAACTCTCAATTTGCGCCCGGCTTAATGTTCCAAATCCCTTCTGATTTATTTCTGCTTTCAGTTCATTGCAGACATCGATGATATTGCTTATCTCTTTATCCAAATACTTTTGCGAGGGAAGAAGTTCCAATTGCTTACCCTGCTCAACTCTCTTGAGAACTTCATTCTCTGAAAGAGTGTTTCCCTCGATAGCTGTCGTAGCGTGCACGCCCTTGGCGAGATAAATCTGATAGAGATTATTCGCGGTCTTTGGCTGTAGAGGTACGCCGGCAATGTGCATGCACTTGGATTGGGCTTCTCCCAATGACATCCACAGGCGCGGTGCAGCCTGCTCCATAGCAACCTTAAAAACAAGCCAAGGATGTGTATTTTTATACTCCATATTTGTCCTCAAATTTATCAATTAAATATAAACCTATCTACATTTATGTCTATTTATTTGTCCCAGTCTATGTCCACAACACTGTACCACCAAAAGGCTTCATGGTCAACCCTCTGTTAGGTGAATTTTTTGCTGCCATGGGATGGACTGTCAATTCTGAAAAAAAAGGGCTATCCTTGCCGCATGAACGGCTCTTCATCCGAACACGGCCCCGCGACCATCCTGATCGCGGACGACCTGCCCGACCTGCTCCAGGCCCTCAAGGAGACCCTGGAGCGGGAGGGCTTCGTCGTGACCGCCGTCGGCGACGGCCAGTCGGCGCTCGAGGCCATCCGCGCCAACCCCCCCGACATCGCGGTGCTCGACCTCAAGATGCCGCGCATGACCGGCTTCCAGGTCTGCGAGGCGCTACGGCAGGATCCCCTGCTCGAGAACCTCCCGGTCATCATCCTCTCGGCGTCGGGCACCCGCGACAGCAAGGTCGCCGGCCTCGACCTCGGCGCCGACGACTTCATCACCAAGCCCGTCGACGTGCGCGAGCTCCTCGCCCGCATCCGCATGATCCTCAAGCGCAGCCGCCAAGGCATCGACGCGAACCCGCTCACGCGGCTTCCTGGAAATCTCGCCATCGAGACGCGCATCGAGCGCGCCGCCACCGACGGCCGGCCGTTCGCCGGGCTCTACATCGACCTCAACCAGTTCAAGGCGTACAACGACGCCTACGGCTACGACGAGGGAGACCGCGTCCTCAAGGGAACGGCGCGCGTGCTCGTCGACCAGCTCCGCGCCGGCGCCGGGGCGGACTTCGTCGGCCACATCGGCGGGGACGACTTCATCGTCTTATCGACGCCGGACAAGATGGAGACGCTCGCGCAGCGCATCTGCGACGCCTTCGACGCGGTCGCGCCTTCCTTCTATAGCGAGGAGGATCGCAAGCGCGGCGCGATCGTCGCGCGCGACCGCCAGGGCAACCTGCGGGAGTTCCCCCTGCTCTCGGTCGCCATCGGCATCTGCCACAACCGCGACCGCAAGCTCGCGGGCTTCGCTCAGGTCGCCCACCTCGGCGCCGAGCTCAAGAAGGTCGCGAAGGGCAAGCCCGGCTCGGCGTTCGTCGTGGACCGCCGCAAAGATTAACCGGCATCACCGATATCCCCCCGATTACTATTGATAATCACTATTCCCGGGAAGAGTGCTTATCAATAGTTTTTCGAGCCGACTGTTTCCGGAAACAGTTTCGCGCTGAGCGGAGAGGACTCGCACCGGTGCGAGTCGTCAGCTCTGCGGTCGTCGTCCAGCGGGCGGAGCCGGGCGCCTGCAGGGAGGATTCGCCTCGCCCGGGAAGCAATAACAGACGGAGGACTTCTCCCCGGCCTTCTCCACGGAACGCCCGTCGCGGAAGCGCGTCGACGCGGAGCTGACGGCGAGCCCCCCGGCCGGCGGCGCGTCCGGGCGCACCAGGTCGGCGATCATCGCGATGAACGACGGGTGGTCCCCGACCGTCCCGCAGCGGTGCAGGCGCATCCCGGCGGCGTCGGCCGCGGCCTTCGCCTCGACGTCGAGGTCGTAGAGCACCTCGACGTGGTCGGCGACGAAGCCGATCGGGATCAGGACCATGTCGCGTACGCCGCGGGCGCCGTCGGCGGCGATGACCTTGGAGACGTCCGGCTCGAGCCACGCCGAGCGCGGGTCGCCGCTGCGGCTGGTGTAGGCCAGGCGCCAGGACTTAAGCCCGAGCTTCGCGGCGACGAGGGCGGCCGTCTCGCGCAGCTCCGCGACGTACGCCGATTCCTTGGCCATCGCGCACGGGATGGAGTGCGCGGTGAACACCCACTCCGCGCCGGCGGGGAACTCCTTCTCGCGGACCCGGGCGGCGATCGCGTCGATGAAGGACGGATGGTCGAACCAGGGGCCCGTGAACTCGACCGCGGGCGCGCCGGAGCCGACCTTGGCGCGCGCGGCCTCGACGGCGGCGACGTAGCGCTCCAGGCTCGCCTCGGAGCGGTAGGCGGCCGTGACGAAGCCCGTCGCGCGCTTCACGCCGTCGTCGCGCATCCTCGCGAGGGTCTCCTCGAGGAACGGATGCCAGTTGCGCTGGCCGAGGTACACCGGCCGGCGGTCGCCGGCCTTCGCGAGGACGCCGCGCAGGGCCTCCGCCTGGCGGCGGGTGATCTCGTTGATCGGGGACCGGCCGCCGATGTGGGCGTAGTGCTCGGCCACGCCGGCCAGGCGCTCGCGCGGTATGCCGCGGCCGCGGGTCACGATCTCGAGGAAAGGCATGATGTCCTCGGGCTTGTCGGGTCCGCCGAAGGAGACGAAGAGGACCGCGTCGGCGGCGCTCATCTCCTCCTCCGGGGCGCGGAGACGATCCGGTACAGCCCGCCGCGCGCGATCTCGATGTCGCCTGGCCAGGCGGCGAGCGCCTTCTTGAGGGCCGAGAGGCGGCGCGCCACGGTCCCGGCCTCGACCTCGCGGCCGGCCGCCGCGGCCAGCGAGTCGCCCAGCTCCTCGCGGGAGACGGGCACGCCCTCGCGCTCGAGCAGGCGCCACAGCAGGGCGAAGCCGCCCGCGTCGAGGACGAGCTCCTTCCACCGGCCCCGCGCCTTGACGTGGACGCGGTGGGCGCGGCGCTCCGCCTTGAGGGCGCCGTCGGCGCTGAGCCGCGTCTGCGAGAACAGGGAGCGGTCCCGCAGCACCGCCAGCTTGGCGGCGAGCCTGTCATCGGCCCACGATTTTCCGACGACCTCGTCGGCGCCGCACGACACGGCCGCCGTCACCGAATCATGGTCCATCTCGCTCGCGCCGAAGGACAGGACGATCGCGACTCCCGGGTAGAGGCCGCGCAGGGCCGAGACGGCCTTGTCGAGGGACTTGCCCGCCAGCGCCCGGTCGAGGACGGCCAGCGCCCGCTCCGGCGGCGGCGTGCGGCCCGGGGCGGGCAGCGCGGCGCGCGCCTCGAAAGGCCAGCCTCCTTTCTGGGCGAGCCGCTCGAGGCGGATCAGCCAGGCCCCGTCCCGGGACAGCACGAGCATGGGCCTAGACCGCTTCCCAGGCCGTCGCGAGACCCTGGCCGACGCCGATGCATAACGATGAAACACCTCGCTTGGCGCCGCGGCGACGCATCTCGTGAAGCAAGGTGACGACGATGCGGCATCCGGACGAGCCGAGGGGATGACCGAGAGCGATCCCCCCTCCGTTGACGTTCAATTTGCCGCCGTCGATCGAAAGCTCTCGCTGACAGGCCAAGGCCTGCGCGGCGAACGCTTCGTTGATCTCGAAAAGATCCACCTCTCCTATTTTCCAGCCGATGCGCGTCGTCAACTTGTTTATCGCCGCGACCGGCCCGATGCCCATGTACGAGGGCTCCACACCCGCGGACGCGGAACCGGCCCAGCGAGCGAAGGGCCTGAGGCCGAGGGCGTCCGCCTTCTTTCTTTCCATCAACAATATCGCGGAAGCGCCGTCATTAAGCGTCGACGAGTTCCCCGCGGTCACGGACCCGTCTTTTTTGAAGACCGGCTTGAGCGTTGCCAGTTTTTCCAAGGTCGTGTCCGGACGGATGGTCTCGTCGAGAGCGTAGTCGAGATGCGGCCCTTTCTTCTGCGGGACCGGGATGGGCACGATCTCGTCGAAGAACACCGAGTCGCGGGCTTTGGCCGCGCGCCGGTGGCTTTCGAGCGCGTACGCGTCCTGATCACCGCGGGAGATCTTGTACTTCACCGCCACGTTGTCCGCCGTCTCGCCCATGCTCTCGAGCGGGAACAGCTCGGCCAGGCGCTTGTTCGGGTAGCGCCAGCCCAGCGCCGTGTCGTAGGCCGTCAGGTTGCCGAAGGCGAAGCCGGCCTCGGCCTTGGGCAAGGAGTAGGGCGCGCGGCTCATGCTCTCCACGCCGCCGGCGACGTAGACGTCCCCCTCGCCGGCGAGGATCGCGCGGGCGGCGGAGTTGATCGCCTCGAGGCCCGAGGCGCACAGGCGGTTGACCGTGGCGCCGGGGACCGAGAAGGGCAGGCCGGACAGCAGCGCGGCCATGCGCGCGACGTTGCGGTTGTCCTCGCCGGCCTGGTTGGCGCAGCCGAGGTAGACGTCGGCGACCTCCGCGGGGTCGAGGCCGGGAGCCTTCTTCAGTAACGCGGCGATGACATGGCCGGCGAGGTCGTCGGGGCGGACGGAGGACAGGCCCCCTCCGAGGCGCCCGACGGCGGAGCGGACGGCGGCGACGGCGACGACTTCACGAGATCCCATCGAAATCCTCCATCTTCTTGCGCCACTCGTCGCTGACGCGTACGGGGCGGTTCAGGGCGTAGTCGAACGACACGGCCACCGACTTCGCGTTCGCGACGAGGCGTCCCGTGGCCTTGTCCTCGAGCCGGTACTCCATCGTGATGCTCGCCCCGCCGATCTCCGAGACGCGGCAGCCGACGAGGACCTTCTCGTGATGCAGGACGGGGCTCTTGTAGTCGATCTCGATGCGGGCGACGATGATGCCGAAGTCCTCGATCTTGACGAGGCCGAGGACCTTGTGCAGGTAGTCGACGCGCGCGACCTCGAGGAAGCTCAGGTAGTTCGCGTTGTTGACGTGGCCGAGGCCGTCCGTGTCGGAGAAGCGCACGGGGACCTCGCTGACGAGCTTGTAGCCGTCCATCAGCGGGCCTCCTGGATGAGCTTGGCGAAGCGGGCCCGGCTCATGACGACCTGGAGGACCGAGCCCTCGCCGATCTTGCGCCCGCGGCTGTGGACCTCGGTGCGCGCGAAGACGCGCGGCCCCTTGATCTTGACCAGCTTGGCGAAGACGTGCAGCGGCGCGCCGATGCGGGCGGGCCGCAGGTGCTTGACCAGCACCGCGCCGCCCACGGCCTCCTCGTCGGCGTCGAGGTAGGGGGCCAGCAGCATGCGCGCCGCCGTCTCCATGTGGTAGACCATGGCCCAGGTCGCGTACAGCGGGTGGCGCACGAGCCCCTCGAGGTGCGGCTTCATGTGCCGCTCGACGCGGGCGGGCAGGTCCACGGTGATGCCGACTTTCAGTCCCGGTTTCATTTGATCAACCCCAGCGCGGCCAGGCGCACGGCGTCCGCCGCCGCGGAGAACGGCATCGCGGACGCGGCCTCGCGGGCGGCGTCCCCCATCCTCTTGAGCTTGGCGCGGTCGGCCAGCATCTCCACGAGCGCGGCGGCCAGCAGCGGCGGCGCCTTCTTCGGCGTCGGGTAATGGACGAGGCGCCCGGCGTCGGGCGGCAAGGTGTCGCGCACGCCGTAATGGTCGCTGGCAAGCACCGGCAGTCCCGCGTGCATGGCCTCGACGACATTAAGTCCATAGCTCTCGTGGATGGACGGGGATATGAATAAGTTCCCGAGCTGAAAATAGGCCCGCTTGGCGGCCGCGTCCAGATAGCCCGGGAAGATGACTTTGACCTGCTTGAGCTTGGCGGCGGCGGCCCGCACCTTACGCCCATAGGCCTGGCCCATCATGAAGGCGGGCTCACCGCAGATGAACAGCCGTATATCCTTGCCCGCTATTTTGCCGTTCACTTCCAGAAGCCGCAACGCTTCCAGCAGGAGATGAACGCCTTTCTCCGGAGAGATGCGCGACAAGGTCATCAGGACGGTCGTGTCGTCGTTTATCTCGTGATACTCGCGCAGCTCGGCCGCCCGGTTCTCGTCGGCGGGGCCGGGCGCGTCCGCCCACACGCCCCAGGGCACGACCACGATGCGCCGCGACAGCTCCTCGTAGCCCACGAGCTCGCCGTAGCAGCGCATCAAGGTGTCCGCCATCGCGCGCGAGGGCACGATCATCCGCTGCGAGTGATAGACCGTCTCCCGCTGCTTCTCGAAGACGAGGTTGAGGACGTCGGGCAGGATCCAGTCGAAGCCGAGCGAGCGCATGCGCTCGTGCAGGCGGGTGAGCCGCTCGGGCGCGACGATGCGGCGCAGGTAGAGCTTGTTGAAGTAATCCACGACGTCCACGTGCCAGATGGACAGGATCGGGTAGCCGGCCTCGGCCAGCCGCGCGAGCGCGGGGCCCTCGGAGACGTCGTTGACGACGATGACGGTGTCCTGCGGCCGGTACCGGTCGGCCCGCTCCAGTATCCACTCCGTCGTCTCCGTCTCGAAATCGCGGCAGAAACGGGCGTAATCCATCTCGCCCAGATCCACGAGGCCCTCGGGGCGCTCGGCCAGGCGGTGGTAGTCGCAGCCGCCGACGGGCGTCTCCGGCCCGGAGCCGAGCACGGTCAGGGACCAGGACGGGTCCGTCTTCCAGTGCTTGACCAGCTGCAGGCCGACCATGGCGCCGCCGCCCAGGGGGGTGCGGTCCATGGGGTAGCCGACATGGCTGGCGACGAATACGAGCCGCTTCACGGGCGTTATTATATGATGTTCCGGAGCACTCACTTTTGACGGAGGACACCATCATGAACGCGAAATCCGAGACCATCGTCGTCGCCGGCGGGGCCCGCACGGCGATCGGCCACATCTCCCGGTCCCTGGCGGGCATCAAGCCGGAAGACCTGATGGTCGACGCGATCACCGCGGCCTTGGCCAAGTCGAAGCTCAAGAAGGAGGACGTCGACGGCGTCATCGTCGGCTGGGTCGGCCAGGCCTTCTCCGCCCCCAACATCGCCCGCGTGGCCGCCCTCAACGCCGGGCTGCCCGAGCGGGTGCAGGCCGTGACCGTGCAGAATAACTGTGTATCCTCCATCGAGGCGATCGCCTCCGCCGCCCGCTTCATCATGGCCGGCGAAGGCGAAGTCTATCTCGCCGGCGGCGTCGAGGTGATGTCGCGGATGCCGTATTCCATCGACGGTTCGCGCGCCTCCAAGCCTTTGCGTTCCCTGTCCGTGGTCAAAGAGAAGTGGGCCGAGCTGCTGGCGTCCCCCGACGTGCAGGTCTGCGACGCGATGGAGCAGGGCCTGACCGACCCCGTGAAGCACATCAACATGGCGGCGACCGCCGAGGTCTGCGCCCAGGTCTACGGCGTCGGCCGCCTGGAGCAGGACGAGTACGCGCGCGAGAGCTTCCGCCGCACCATCGCCGGCTGGAACGCCGGCTTCTTCGCCTCGAGCGTGGTCCCCGTCGTGCGAAACGGCGCGACCGTCCTCGAGAAGGACGAGTACCCCTTCCTGCGCGAGGACCTGATCGGCAAACCGCAGATGTTCGCCAAGGCGCCGGCCGCGTTCGACAACTCCGCCTACACGATGCAGAAGTTCTACGAGGACAACGCCGCCTTCCTCGAGGGCAAGAAGTACCAGGAAGGCACCAAGGGCACGGTCACCTTGTTCAACTCCTGCGGCCGCTCCGACGGCGCCGCCGCCGTGGTCGTCACCACCGCTAAAAAGGCGAAAGAACTCGGTCTGGAAATCCTCGCCGAGATCAAGGGCTGGGGCTTCGAGGGCAACAACCCCGCGCACATGGGCGTCTCCCCCGCCTTGGCCGCCCCGACGGCGCTCAAGCGCGCCGGCGTTAAGTTCGAGGAGCTCGACCAGATCGAGCTGCACGAGCCCTTCGCCGCGACCGTCCTCTCCATCTTCAAGCTCGGCAAGGACAAGTTCGGCCACGACTGGGAGGCCAAGAACAAGTCCGGCGCGCTCAACCCCAACGGCGGCTCGCTGGCGGTCGGCCATCCTCTGGGCGCTACCGGCGCGCGCCTGATGCTCAACCTCGTCCACGCCCTCAAGAACAACCCGAAGGGCCGGCACGGCATGCTCGCGGCGTGCGCGGGCGGCGGGATGGGCGGCGCGATGGTCGTCTCGAAGTACAGCTAGCGCGCGCTACTGCGAGGCGTTCTTCTGGCAGGAGGGCTTCAGCTCCTGGAAGTACTTGTTGCCCGCGCTGGCGCCGCCGCCGCGCTTCTCGGCCACCCAGGCCATCAGCGGGTCCTGCTGCATGAGGAAGAAGCGCTTGAGGGGCGGCTTGCCCGGCCGCTTCATGAGCACGACGTTGAGCGAGAACTCGCAGATCAGCTGCTCCTCGGAGCAGTTCCCCTTCAGCTCGAGGTACTCCTCCTCCTCCGGCTGGATCTCCTCGTTGCCGATGATGAGGTTCATGATGCGGATGCCCTCGGGCCCCTCGTAGCGCTTGATCTCGCAGGCCGCGGGGAAGCGGAACGGTCCCTTCTTCTTGCCGTTGTGGATCTTGACGACCGCGTCGATCTCCATCTGCTTGCCGCGGACCTTGTCGCGCAGCTTCTTGGGCAGGGACGCGGGGTCGAGCTTCATGAAGCCGGAGACCAAGGTCGGGTCGGCCTCGTTCATCGGCGTCTTGAGCACGTACTCGGCGATCTTGATACGGGTCGCCTCGTCGGGGCCGCTGTCGGCGGCGAATACGGGAGCTGCGAGCAGGAGGACGAGGGCCAGGGCCTTCATGCGCATAGTGTAACCTACGATTCGCCTCCGCGCGAGGGTGTTCATCCTCGCGGATGGTGTTTGGCGTGGGCGGCTTTGAGCGCCGAGGCGTCGAGGTGGGTGTAGATCTGGGTCGTGGCCAGGTCGGCGTGGCCGAGCATCTCCTGCACGGAGCGCAGGTCCGCGCCCCCTTGGAGGAGATGGGTCGCGAAGGTGTGGCGCAGGAGATGCGGGTGCAGGTGCTGCTTGATGCCGGCGCGCTTGCCGAGCTCGCTCAGGCGACGCCAGAACTGGATCCTCGATAATTTCTTTCCCGTGCGGCCCAGAAAGAGCTCGGCCGCGGGGTTCTTGAAGCGCCGTTCGCGCTCGGCGATGTAGACCTTGATCGCCGCCAGCGCCCGGGCGTGCACCGGCACCATCCGCTCCTTGTTCCCCTTGCCCAGGACGCGGACCCAGCCGTCCCGGAGGTTGGCCGACTCCAGCTTCAAGGTCACGAGCTCGGTCACGCGCAGGCCCGAGGCGTAGAGCAGCTCGAGCATGGCGCGGTCGCGGACGTCCTCGTACTCCTCGGTATTCGGGGCGGCGAGCAGGCGGGCCGCCTCCTCCTTGGTCAGGTACTTGGGCAGGCGCGCGGGGACGCGGGGCGTGCGCAAGGTCTCGGCGGGGCTCTCCGGGAGGCCCTCCTCGAGCATCTCGAAGCCGAAGTAGGACTTGAGCGACTCGACCTTGCGGAACAAAGAGGTGGGCTTGAGGCCCTTCTCGCGCTGGGCCCACAGGAAATCGTCGAGGTCGGAGCGTGAGGCCTTGGCGGGGTCGATCTTCTTCTCCGCCGCCCAGGCGTAGAAGGCGGCGACGTCCGAGCGGTACGCCGACACCGTGCGCGGCGACAGGCCGCGCTCCAAGGTCAGGTAGCGGGCGTACTCCTCGAGCCGCGCGGCGGCGTCCTTCGTATTCATGAGGATTTCAGACGATAAGCCTGGCGCGAACTGCGTGCCTTTTCTTCTGTAGGAAGGAGGTGGCCCGAACGAACGAGATCTCGGAGCGCCGCTCGTGTCGTTTCATGATTCAGGCCGCTTCGCCGCGTGATATCTTTCGCTGAAAGGGTAGCTTCGGGATTTTCCCGGAAGCATGCCAATAATTTAGCGTGCCGCAGCTTCATCCCTCCAGGGATATTCGTCGTCGCTGTTCTGCTGATCGGCGACAGATAATACACGGCGCCGCCGCGCGTTCCGCTTTGATTTATGAGACTCAACTCACGCAATTCGCTTAACTCGGCGGTCGAGAGACGGGAGTCGCAATTATTCAGGCGACAATAATCTTTGTTCCGGATGGATTTATATCGCTTTAGATAGGCCAACGCTCTGCGTTGCCTTTCATTCAGGGGATGGGGCGCGAGGGTGCTCAACCAGTCAATGGTCGCCGGATCAAGAAGAGTCTCATTCAAGAATATCGCCCGGAAATGGGACCCGTGATCCTTGAACTGTGGCGGGGGAAGGCCCGCGCGTGCCAACTGAGCGATCATCGTTCGGATGCCGCTTCCGCGGTTCTCGACAATTCCCACGCGCTCCAATAAGCTCATCAGAAAGCCGTTTCTTGCCGCTTGAATGACATTCACTTCATCGAGGGTGTCTTCGCTGACGGGACCGAAAAGCCCCCCTGGATTTTGAACGATAAGAGCATCGGAATACATCTTTACTTGTACTTGGGTGCCGGCCGCCCATGGGCCATAATCCCTATGTGCGACCGCGTTGACGACGACCTCGCGCAGCGCAAGCTCAGGATATTCCCACAGGTCTTCCGCCAGCAAGCCGGTTTTTAGCGTTCCTTTTCTCATGTTGCGGCGGATCACCGAAAAAGCCTCCTCCAACATCGTTGGAATCGGGCCTTCGATTTTCTGATTCTCGATGATTGAATCATCCCCGCGGGAAGCTCCGTCTCTGGGTCCGGCGTAACGCAAGATCGTGATACATAGGCTGGGATAGAACTGTTGCGGATAATCAGCGAACATCAGCAAGCCGCAAAGGGTTGGCCGCATCACTCCCTCGTCGTCTTCCCCGATGATAGAGAACCGACGGCTCAATTCAGTGATTGATCCCCGCAGATGTTTCGC
The DNA here is from genome assembly GCA_016191335.1 of Elusimicrobiota bacterium. Taxonomy (GTDB): domain Bacteria; phylum Elusimicrobiota; class Elusimicrobia; order UBA1565; family UBA9628; genus GWA2-66-18. The sequence goes on from JACPOW010000047.1 coordinate 33,309, forward strand.
ATCAGGGTTCTTCTGCCGCAATTTGTCGAAGTATTGGGTTATTGCGAGAGAGTTGAGATCTCCGATAGTCGCTTCCTTCACAACCCTTACGTCTTCTTTTGGCTGTCCCCGCTCGGCGATCAACCGTTGGACCTCGTAATCGGTCATACGGCGATCGCCGTCTCCAACACGAATGAACGCCCCGCCGGGTAAACCGCTTTGACGGTTATGACATGGCCGATGTTCGCGAGGACACTCTGGAATCTCAACAACCAACACGCTCTTCTTCCGGTCAGTGAAGGACGTCATTCGAGGTCTTACCGGCGGATTCATCTCACTACACGCATTCGAAACGGCACGCTGCAGACCATCGATTGAATCCACGCCTATCCATTCGAAATTCGTCGCCGAAAGCCCGAAAATCATCGTCCCGCCCTTTGCGCGATTTGCGAGAGCTGATATGGATTCCCATAAGCGAGTTGGAATTCCTCCGGAAGCCTCTTTGACTTCGACGTCATCCAATTCGCTCCCTCGCTCCCGTAAGGAGGTGAGCATTTCGTCGAATTCTTTTCTATGCATAGGGTGTCGACACCATCACTTGGTTGAATAATACCATGTTATTACCATGTCGATATAACAAAAAGCCGCCGCTCCCATTCCGAGAGCGGCGGCCCTATTTCAAGCTTTCGACTTGCCCGCCGTCTTGGGCTCCACCTTCGGGGCCGGGGCCTGCTCGTCGGTTTCCGCCGGCTTGGCGTCGACCGGCACGACGAGGTACTTGGCGCGCAGCGCCTTCTCGAGCTTCTCGGCGACGGCCGTGTGGTGCTTGAGGTAGGCCTTCGCGTTCTCGCGTCCCTGGCCGAGGCGCTCGCCGTCGTACAGGTACCAGGAGCCGGACTTCTCGAGGATCGCGGCCTCGACTCCGAGGTCCACGAGGCAGCCCTCGCGGGACACGCCGAAGCCGTGGATCATCTCGAACTCCGCCGTGCGGTAGGGCGGGGCGACCTTGTTCTTGACGACCTTGACCCGGGCGCGCGCGCCGACGACGACGTCGCCTTCCTTGATGTTCTCGATGCGGCGGATCTCCAGGCGCATCGTCGAGTAGAACTTCAGCGCCAGACCGCCGGTCGTCGTCTCGGGGTTGCCGAACATGACGCCGATCTTGTTGCGGATCTGGTTGATGAAGATGATCGTGGTCTTGCTCTGGGAGACGACGGCGGTGAGCTTGCGCAGCGCCTGGGACATCAAGCGCGCCTGCAGGCCCATGTGGCTGTCGCCCATCTCGCCTTCGATCTCGGCCTTGGGCACGAGCGCCGCGACGGAGTCGATGACGATGATGTCGATGGCCGAGGAGCGCACGAGCTTCTCGGTGATCTCGAGGGCTTCCTCGCCGCAGTTGGGCTGGGCGATCAGGAGGCCGTCGATGTCGACGCCGAGCGCCTTCGCGTACGCCGGGTCCATGGCGTGCTCCGCGTCGATGTAGGCGGCGGCGCCCCCCATCCTCTGCGACTGCGCGACGGCCATCAGCGCGAGGGTGGTCTTGCCCGAGGACTCGGGACCGTAGATCTCGATGATGCGGCCTTTCGGAAAGCCGCCCACGCCGAGCGCCAAGTCGAGGGACAGCACGCCGGTGGGGATCGCGTCGATCTTGATCTTGGCCGCGCGGTCGCCCAGCATCATCACCGCTTCCTTGCCGTAGGCCTTCTCGATCTGAGCCATCGCCAGCTCCAGCGCCTTCGACTTGCCCGTGTCCTGTTTGTTTTCCATTGAGTGATTTCTCCCTCCTCGGGTCTCCCCTTCACTGCGGGGGCCCAAGGGAATTAGTATAGCAGAAGTCCTCTTCGAACACAAGTTCGATTATTGTTCGATAACTGTTCGAACGGCGTTCGAGACCCTGCCCTATCATACGATCGACCCCCCCGAAAAGTTCCCTAGCGATCGTTCGTTAGGACAGCTTCAACGGGTCCGGCGGTTCCATCGGGTAAGGAAGATATTTCGCATGTTGACCTCGCTTTAAGGTTCCGATTTGGAACCTTAAAGACCCGTATTCCTCCATGGACAAGCGAAACATGAAATCGAGGGGGAATCGCCCCAAGTTTCTCTTCACGGCCTTATTCAAATTCTTCGTTTTGACGCCATAGAGGGCCGCGAGATCGGCATCGATCATGACTCGTTGGCCGCGAATGATGTGGATCCGCGACTCGATCCGTTCCGGCAGCATGATGGATCGCATCGCTCTTCATACGATCGACCCCCCCAAAAAGTTCCCTACACTATCCACGATGAGGCTCCTGCTCGCCGCCGCCTTGCTCGCCGCCTGCCGCGGCACGGCCCCGCTCGGCCCTCCGCCGCCCTCCGCCGAAGGCCCGATCGTGGAGGTGCGCCAGTCCTTCTCCTGCCCCCTGCCCGCCAGCCGCGGGCTCATCACGATCGCGCGCGACGGCAAGGCCGAGCGCGTGATCTTCGAGGGCCTCGAGTTCGAGCTGGGCAAGACCAAGACCTCGCGCGAGCGGATGGAGCTCGCGCCGAAGGACGCCGCGGAGCTGTTCCGACTCGTCGCGGAGTCGGACTGGCGGACCATGCCGGAGGATCCGTCCGAGTCCGCGCTCCACGGGCGCCCCTCCTGCGCGGACTGCTGCTCCGGCGCGCTGTACATCAAGACCTCCGAGGGCGGGCGCGGCCTGAACTTCTCCGGGGAGCGCAAGCCCGCGAAGCTCGAGGCGCTGATGAAGGGCATCGACGCCGTCCTCGCGCGCGGGACGTGGACGCGCGTCGTCTATCCCTGGGAGCCGCAGCGCTAGAATCGCACCCCGATGCCGAAGCGGTGCGCCTGCCCCAGGTCGCCCGACGGCGTGACCGCGTAGTCCAAGGTCGCCCGCTCCGACTTGAGCCCCACGCCGAAGCTCAAGCCCCGCAGCGCGTCGAAGCCCGAGCCGCCGTCGATCAGCCCGGCGGTGCCGTAGCCTGCGCGGAAGGCGAAGCCCTTCGCGACGCGCAGTTCCCCGCCGAACGAAGCGTCCGTGCCCGAGCCGTTGAGGCCGTTCATCACGTCGACGCTCAAGGCGCCCCGCTCGTGCACCCACGCCCCGCCGGCCGCCAGCTGGAGGGGCAGCTCGGTACGGGCACCCGAGTACTTGAGGCCGGGACCGATGTTCAGGTTGCGCACCGCCGCGGCGGCGAAGACCTTCCCGCCCTTGAGCTCGGCCGCCTGGCGCTTGGCGCCGAAGTCGACGGCCGCCGTCTGGGCCTGCGCCTCGGCGATGTGGCTCGTGATCAGCTTCACGGACACGCCGAAGTCCGCGACCTCGTTCTTGCCGGCGTAAGCGAACGCGACGGCCGAGTCCGAAGCCGTCACCTTCCCGGTCGGCCTCCCGGCCGCGTCGCGCCCGTCGAAGCTGCCGTGGCTCAGGTACAGCAGCCCCGCCGCGAAGGTCCCCTTCGCCGTCGGGTGGGCGTAGGCCGCGAAATCGAGGCGGGTGCGCTCGGCGAGCTCCGCGTGCGCCGCCGTCGCCTCGCGCTTCTCGAGGCGCGCCAGCCCCGCCGGGTTCCAGCCGATCGAGGAGGCGTCGTCGCCGAGCGCGGTGTAGGCCCCGCCCAAGGCGGCCGCGCGCGCGCCCGTGCCGAGCTTGAGGAAGGCCGCGCCCTCGTCGGCGCGCAGAGGAATCGCGGCGAGCAGGGCGACGAAGGCGAGCGTGATCCTCATTTGATCACCCCGACCTTGCCCGACTTGACGATGGGCTTATTGCCGCGCTGACTGGCCTTGATCACGAAGTTGTACACGCCCGAGCCCACGCCGCCCACGCTCCAGGCGTGGTCGTACGTGTTCTGCGCCCCCTTCCCGTTGCCGTCGTCGATGGCTCCCAGGAAGGTGAAGTCCGAGGACTCGTGGATCTTGCGCCCGGAGAGGTCGTAGACGCGCACCTCGACCGTCTCCGCCAGGCCGGGCTGTATGCGGAAGGTCACCGCGGACCCTCCGCGCGAGGGGTTGGGGAAGGCGTACGCGTCGCGGAAGTAGAACTCATCCTGTGAGGCGGCCGTCGGCGCCAGCCCCATCGGCTGGTAGATCGAGAAGTGGTCGGTCTTGGCCGTCACCACCTTGCGCGCGCGGTCGACCACGCTCGGCAGCTCCTCCCACTCGCGGCGCAGGGGGTTGTAGTAGTGGATCGCGATCTGAGTCTCGTCCTTGGTCAGCGCGGGATCGTAGG
>JACPOW010000089.1 GCA_016191335.1 Elusimicrobiota bacterium
AGCTACGGCCTACGCGACGAGGAGTATCTGCGCCTCAAAGTCCTCACCTGCATGCTCGACCCGATCTGAAATCAGGCGAAAATCACCCACTCGGTTTGGAGAAGACCCACTAATGATAATCACTCGTCCCGGGAATAGTGATTATCAGTAGTAATTCTCCATTGCTATACTAAGGCCATGCCCGACTACTTCCCCCTCATCAAAGGCGCCGTGCGCGAGTACGCGACCGAGAATTCCGCCGGAGCCGGCACCTACGTCGTCGAGGTCCTCGACGTCGAGACCAAAGGCGGCGTCACGACCGCCAAGGTCCGCCGCACCGTCAGGCTCCCCAAGGAGCCCGAGACGGTCGCCGAGGTGACGATGACGAGCGACGCCGCCGGCGTGCGCGAGGGGACGGACATCGAGTTCAACGCCCCCATCAAGGTCGGCACGGAGTGGGTCAGCTCCCCGCGCCGGACCTGGATCGAGTCGCTCGACGCGGCCGTCGAGACGCCGGCCGGGAAGTTCACCGGCTGCATGCGCGTGGCCTACCTCATCGCCGAGGGCGACGGCGGCTCGGGGGAGCGCTTCTACGCGCCGGGCGTGGGCCTGGTGAAGGTCGTCGACAACGACGAGGGCGAACCCCTCAGCTTCCAGCTCGTAAAACGACAAGGATAATCATTGATTTAGGCCTTGAAAAATATGAGTTTACGCTCTATAATATTTCTATAGAAATATTATTATTCGTATAGAAATCATGACCGCCAAGACCCCGCATTCCCCGATAGGCCCCAAGGTCCGCGCGCTCCGCCTGGAGCGCCGGTGGACACAGGCGCGCCTGGCCGCCTTGCTCGGGGTCACGCAGGGCCACCTCTCCCAGCTCGAGCGCGGCAACCGCTATTTCACGGCGGACCAGCTTCTGAAGATCCTGAAACACTTCAACGCCGAGGTAAGTGATTTTTCCGCGGAGAAGGCTTCCACCGGCACCCAGCTGCAAAACGCTTTGGCCCGGCAGGGCGCCTCGCACCTGGCCGAGAGCGGGGACGTCCTGCCCTCGGAACGGCTTAAGAACGCGGCCGCGGTGATACGCGAGACGCTCGTCTCGGCCGATTCGGCGAGGCAGATCGCGGCCGTGGCCCCGGTGTTCGTGGAGCACGCCGGACAGATCAACCTCACCCGCCTGCGCAACGAGTTCGCGGAGCTCGGCCTGGAGAACCGGTTCGGCTGGGCCGTCGAGTGCGCCTTGGAGGCGATCCGCCTGGAATCCGCCCAGGTGCTGACCCGGGAGTGGCGCCTGAAATACCGCCGCGCCGCCACGATCATCGAGTCCTTCATCGCCCCGTTCATCGTCTACGGCCCCACTCCAAATCCGGATCAGCCGCCGCCCTTCGAGGTCCTCGATCCGGAGATCACCAGCCCCGAGGCGCTGAAGGAGGTCGTCGCGAACCTTTCCCCCATCGCGCGCAAGTGGCGGATCGCGACGCGGATCGAGGTCGATGACTTCGTGCGCGCGCTCAGAGGAGCCCGTGGCGCAGTTTAAGGAATTCCTGGCGGAGATCGACGCGCGCTGGAAGCCGGTCGGCGCGGAGCCCATCACCTTGCAGGTGATCGGCTCGGCCGCGCTCATGCTCCAGGCCGATTACGACCGCGGCACCAAGGACGGCGACGTCCTCGAGTCGGGGGACGGCCCGGCGGCCATCAAGGAACAGCTGCTCGCCCTCGCCGGGAAGAAGACGAAGCTCCACGATCAGTTCCGGATCTATCTCGACGTGGTGCAGAGGGCGATCCTGTTCCTGCCCCAAGGCCCGGTCTTCCATCCCGTGAAGGATCTCGCCCTGAAGAATTTCCGCGTCGAGGTCCTGGACATCGTCGACGTCGCGGTGAGCAAGCTCAAGCGCTACAACGGCGACGACGCCAACGACATCCGCGCGATGGCGGACCGGGACCTGCTCGACCACGCGCGGCTGGTGGCGCGCTTCAAGGGCGCGGCGGATCGCTTCTCGATCGACGCGCGCGCACTCGACGTTCCGCGGTACTTGAAGAATCTCCACGGGGTGGAACGGGACATCCTCGGGGTGACGCCGTCGGACATCGAGCTCCCGCCCGAGTGCCTGCCTGATTAAGGCTTAGCGGCTTCCTTCGCCGCGCCCGCCGGTATGCGCTCCACGAAGGCGTCGAGCGCGTCGCCGATCTCCGTCGCCGCGGCACGGTACGCGGCCTCGTCGCCGCCGTAAGGGTCGGCGATGTCGCCGCCGACCTTGGCGTACGCGGCGAGGGAGAACACCTTGCCCTTGGCCTCGGGATGGCGGGAGAGCACGGCCTGGGCCTGCGCCTCGGTCATCGTCAGGATCAGGGCCGTCTCGGCGACCTCCGCGGCGGTCAGAGGCTTGGCCCGGTGGCCGGAGGAGTCCACGCCACGGGCCTCGAGCTGGGCCCGCGCCTGCGCGTTCATGCCCTCGCCGGCCGTGGCGACCGACAGGCCGCGGGAGACGACCTCGATGTCCGGGCGGCCGCGGCGGGAGAGCTTCTCGCGCGCCAGGTGCGCGGCCATCGGCGAGCGGCAGGTGTTGCCGGTGCAGACGAACATCAGGCGCTTGGGCTTGGGCGCCGACGCGGGCTTCATCTCCGAGCCCTGGGGCGGCGCCGGCACGGGCGCCTTCGTTTCGACGCCGTTGCTCGTCACCGAGCGGGACTGCAGGATGTAGAGCTTGTTGTCCTCGTCGAAGCCGAACTCGATGTCGAGGGCGTAGCCGAAGTGGCGCTCGAGGGCGACGGACACGTCGGAGAGGAGCTTGAGCTTCTCCGGGGTCATCGAGCGGCGGCGGCGCCACTCGGGCGGCATCTTCTCCTCGGTCGTGCCCTTGCCGTTCTTGCCGCGCACGACCGCGAGCTTCTTGTCGGCGACCATGGGCGGCAGCATCTCGAGGCCGGACTTCTTGGAGAGGACGTACTGGTCGGGGGCCACGCGCCCGGAGACGACGCCCTCGCCCAGGCCGAAGGCGGCGTTGACGATGACGCGCCCCGAGCTGCCGGAGACCGGGTCCTGCGTGAAGGCCACGCCGGAGACGACGGAGTCGACCATCGCCTGGACCACGACGGCCTGGGCCAGGTTCGCGGTGGACAGGCCGCGCGTCTCGCGGTAGAGCAGGGCCCGCGGGTTCCACAGGGAAGCCCACACGTCCTTGACGTGGTCGAGCAGCTCGGCCGGGTCGACGTAGAGGTGCGTGTCGCCGGCCCCGGCGAAGGCGGCCTCGGCCCCGTCCTCGTCGACGGCCGAGGAGCGCACGGCGAGGAAGACCTTGCCCAGGCGCTGGGCGGCGAGGCCCTGCACGATGTCCTTGCCCACGCCGGACTGCGCGGAGAGGGACGCGCCGAGGATGAGCTTGCGCGCCCGCTCCGAGCGCTGGTCGGGGGTCAGGCGCGCGTCGGTCCCCAGGGCCTCGAGGCGCTCGGCGATGCCGGCCTCCTTGAGGAAGCGGCGGTAGGCGTGGACGGTCAGCGCGATGCCGGGCGGGACCTCGCCGCCGGCGGCGCGCACGACGGAGGCGATCTCGCCGAGCTTGGCCGCCTTGCCGCCGACCCAGGGCACGTCCACGTCGAGGATGGCGGCCAGCGGCAGCACGGCGGGCGCGGAGGACTCCATGTCGGCGCGGCGGGAGGCCTCGAGGCGCCTGGCCTGGTCCTCCCACTTGCGGATCGTGTCGGGGCTCATGCCGCGGCGGCGGGCCTTGGCGATGGCGGACTTGATGCGCGGCAGGGCCTCGACGGTGGCCGCCGGGAACAGGCGCGCGTGAGTCTGGAGCTCGGCCACTTCCTCGGCGAGGAGCTTCTCGTGGCGCTCCTGCGCGTCGGTCTTGAGCCCGGCGAGCGCGATCTCGTGGGCGGCGAGCGCGGACTTGGAGCGGCCGAGCTCGACGGCGACGGCGCGCAGTCCGCGCGCGCGGGCCTCGGCCTCGCGCCAGACGCGCTCGACGGACTCCGTGGACAAGGACTCGGCGACGATCTCGCGGCGCTCCCGGAGGTCGGCGGCCGCGTCGGCGAGTTCGGCGGTGAAGCGCGTCTCGAGCGTGCCCTGCGCGAGGCGGCCGATCACCTCGTCCGGCCCGGGGATGACGGACAGCGCGTGGGCCAGCGCCTTGACCGCGCGCGGGTCGTTGAGGGCGCGGGAGAAGAGCACGGAGAGGACCTCGCGGATGAGGACCGTCTTCTGCTCGTGCTGCAGGGCCTGCGCCGCCTGGCGATGACGCAGCCACTGGACCAGCGGGGCGGAGTCGCCGGAGGCGTCGAAGCGTTCCAGGACGCCCGCGGCGTCGAGCAAGGCGGCGCTGGCGCCCGGCGGGAACAGCTCGACGACGCCGGTCGCGGGGTCCAGGCGCACCACCTCGCCCTCGAGCAGGGACACGGGGGCCGCGGGCCGGGCCGGGCGCGCGGCGAGCCCGGCGGCCAGGACCGGCTCGCCCAGGTCGAAGGCGGAGAGCGAGGCGGAGCCGTCCCTCCACTCGACGCCCCCCAGGATCGCGGCCGGTATGCCCATCTCGCGCGTCGTGATCGCGGCGTGGCTGAGCAGGCCGCCCGAGGTCGTGATCACCGCCTTCGACGCGCGGATCGCGTCGAGGTCGTCGGGCGTCGTGTAGGGGGCCACGAAGATGAAGCCGCCCGAGGCCGCCTTGGCCTTGTCGTAGGTCACGCGCGCCAGCAAGGTGCGGCCGTGGCCGGGGCTCGCGGCCATGCCCTGGAAGGCGCGGCCGAAGGAGGAGGGCGCGGCGGCGTTCTCGCGCAGCAGCTTCTGGAAATGCGCCGTCCCCGGAGGGAGCTCGGAGGGCTTGAACGTCGCGACGGGATGGCCCTGCATCTTGAGCGCCTCGAACAAGCTTCCGGGAGCCAGCGCGCGCGGCTTCTCCCCGGGCTCGAGCGTGTGGACCTCGGCGCGGGCCAGGCCGATCTGGCCGGACTTGGGGTCGCGCAGGGCGTACACGGTCACCCAGCCGTTGGGGTCGAGCCGGCGCTGCGCGCGCTCGACCGTCAACGCGCCGAGAGAGCCGATCGTCTCGTACCGGAAGAGCGACGGGTCGAGCGAGGAGACGACCTCGGCCATGCGCGCGCCGATGACCGGCCCGGCGACGAAGGCCCCGGCCAGCGAGCCGAGAGGGTCGTAATCGGCGTCGCGCAGGAGGCGCCCGTTGGAGCCCAGGCTCAACTGGCCGCGGGCGATGGCGGCCTCGATGGGCTCGTTGACGAAGCGGTCGATGGTGCGCTGACCGAGGCGCTCCTCGGCGGGGATCGCCGGGAGACCCAGCGCCGCCAGGTTGCGGTCGAGCGCGGCGCGCAGGATCGCGCGCGGACGCTTCTCGGCCTCGTACTTCTTCCAGCCCTCGACCATCGCGTTGTGGTCGTCGTGCACGTAGAACGGCAAGGTCCCCTCGCCCATCACAGTGTCCACCCAGTCGTCGATGCGCGCGCCGACCTCCTCGCTCGTCTTGGCGCCCTGCACGAGCATGGGCAGAGCGAAGTCCACGCCGACCGTCGCGTGCAGCGCCTGCACGACGAGGGCGAAGGTGTCGGTCATCTCGTCGACGGTCTGCGAGGCGTGGTCCTTGTCGATCACCGCGGTCAGGAATCCGTTCTTCTGGTCGACATGGAAGCCGGCTTTATGGAGCAGCCGCCCCACGTAGTAGAGCCGGGTCTGGTTGTCGTAGCCGGTGCCCCACTCCTGGTAGCGCACGCGGATCATGCCGCCCTCGTCGGGCTGGAGGAAGCTCGCGTAGATCTCGGCGGAGTGCGCGCCGAGCTTGAAGTGGCCCCAGAACTGGTGGTCCTGCATGATGAGCGAGCCCTTCGGCGTGTCCTTGGAGCGCGTCATCGCCGCGAGCAGGGCCTTGAAGCCGGGCGAGACGACGCGCCCGTCCTTGACCAGCGGATGCTCGGAGAGGTCCACGAGGGAGACGGATTTCTCGTCGGCCCACGAGCCCAGGCGCACGGTCAGGTTCGCCGGCGAGGCGGTGTTCGACTTGCCCACGGCCTCGAGCGCCTGCTGGTGGAGGTAGTTCAGGTACTTGTGCAGGGAGCGCTTGTCGATCGGCATCACGAGCTCGACGGCTTCGGGCGGCAGGAGGTCGGAGTCGGACAGGCCGCGCACCGCCGCGTCGAGCTTGACGCCGAGGCGCTTGACCTCCATGCTCACGCCCATCGCCTCCGCCGCGCGCGTCTCGTCGCCCGCGGCGAGCTTGCCGTAGGCGTAGGCCATCGCCGCCACGTGTCCGTGCACCGCCCGGGCGGTCTTGACCGTCATCTTCGAGGAGCTCTGCGCGATCAGCTCGAGCGCGGCGAAGTTCGACTCGATGAGGGAATTGAAGCTCGCGAAGCGCTCGCGCAGGGCCTTGGTCTCCTCCGCGTCCTGGCCGCGCTCGAGGCGCACGCTCAGATCCTGGTCGGCGGTCTTCGTCACCTTCAGCTCCGAGGCGACGGGCGGCGCGTACAGCACGCGGTAGCCGAGCGCCTCGAAGCGCGCGCCGCGCGCCGTGCGGACGAGGAGCTTGTCGCCGGGCAAGGTCTTGAGCCACGGCGCCGTCTTGGCCGGGAGGACCGTGAGGGTGGCCTCCTCGGCGGCGGGCTCGTCCTCGGTCTTGGCGAACGCCGACTTGACCCCGCCCCACGCCTCGGAGGCCGCCTCGGCGACCGAGACCCAGGCCCCCTTGATCCAGCGCTTCGCGCCCACGGACTTCGGCGCGGGCGGCTCCAGCTTGAAGGCGTTCTTCGCGGGACTCTTGCCGGCGGGCTTGAGGCCCGTCGCGGGTCCCGCCGCGGCGGGACCGGCGGAGGCGGACATCTCCGCCTCCTCGCCGCCGGCCTTGACCGAGGCGCCGTCGTAGAGCTTCTTGAGGTCCTCGGCCGACGGCGCGGCGCCGGGCTTGACCGCCTCCTTGGCCCCGCCGACGAGCTTCGCGTCGAGCTCGCCGGCCGACGCGGGAGAGTGCGAGGGCGCGTCGATCGCCGGAGGCAGCGGCTTGCCGGCGAGCTTCTTCGCCGGAGCAGGGGCCGCGACCGGGGCCGCGGCCTGGACGGGCGCCGCCTTCACCGGGAACGCGGTCGCCAGGTCGGCCTTCGTCTTTCCCCACGACTGCGGCAAGACGTGCTCGGCTCCGACGGGAGCGACGATCTGGGGGGCGGGCGTCGCGGCGCCGCCGAGCGTGGGCGCGAGGCCGAGTCCCAAGGCCGGGACCGCGCTGACGCCGCCGGGTCCTCCCGCCTCCGCGCCGCCGGCCGTTCCCGCCTGGCCGCCCGCGCCCGTGCCGGTGCCGCTCGTCTTGGGCAGCGAGACGTCCACCGCGAGCGCCGGGAGCGCCAGCTGGGCGGATAAGAGGAAGGCCAGGGCTCCCCGGAGGGGTTTCGGGGCCATGCCCCGAGTGTAGCCCCCCTTTTTGCGCCGCGCCAGGGGGTAAGTTGACAGGGGGGCCCGGGCCCGTTATACTGCGGTCATGAGCCGAATCGCGGTCTACCCCGGAAGCTTCGACCCCCTCACGCGGGGGCATCTCGACATCATCCAGCGCGCCTCCAAGATCTTCGACCACGTCATCGTCGCGGTGTCGAACAACGCCTCCAAGCGGAGCACCTTCTCGGTCTCCGAGCGCATCGAGATGGTCGAGGAGTCCATCCGCAACCTCCCTAACGTGGACTGCGACACGATCTCCGGGCTGCTCGTCGACTACATGAAGCACAAGAAGGCGCGCGTCCTCATCCGCGGCCTGCGCGTCGTCTCCGACATGGACTACGAGTTCCAGCTCGCGTCCTTCAACCGGCGCCTCAACAGGGACGTCGAGACCGTATTCCTCATGCCCGACGACCAGTACACCTACCTGGCCTCCTCGATGGTGCGCGAGATCGCGCGCCTGGGCGCCGGCACCGAGCAATTCGTCCCGTCTTTCGTGGCGCGGCGGCTCAAGCTGAAATTTGGCAGCCCCAAGGTCAAATAGCCTCCTGGCGTTGGCCGCGGCGCTGCTCCTCGGCGCCGCGTGCAAGCGCGCGCCCGCACCGGTCCCCGACGAGACGCCCGACCTCGCCCCGCCGGCGCCCTCCTCGTCCCTGGTCGTGACCCCGCTCGACTCGGCCACCACCGGCTTCACCAACGAGATGCAGGCCGCGAACCTGACGCAGGAGACCTCCGACCTGGGCATCCAGCACATCAGCAAGCACATCGAGGAGGGGCAGGGGGAGGCCGAGCGGCGCGGCCCCCCGCCGCCGCTGTCCGCGGTGGAGAAGAAGGAGCGCATGGCCCAGCTCAAGGAGATGCGCGAGGAGTTCACGCGCATGCGCCGGGGCATCGACGCGCAGCGCGACAAGACCGTCTCGCTGCCCGGCACGACGGCCGCCATCATCAAGGGCCGCGAGTCCGGCGGCATCCTCGGCGCCGTCGAGGACGGCCCCGGGGTCTGGAGCGGCGCCTACGGCGGAGCCGTCGAGACCGGCGAGCGCGTCGTGGAGGACGCCGCGGCCTGGGCCGAGCTGTGGGGGCGCGTCTCGCGCGAGACCCCTCCGGAGATCGACTTCACGAAGACCCGCGTCGCGGCGGTGTTCGTCGGCCCGCGCCCGACCTCGGGCTACCGCGCCCGGCTGATCGGCATCGAGGTGGAGCCGACGCGCTACCTCGTCCGCTGGTACGAGGAAGGCCCCGGCCAGGGCGAGGCCGTCGCCGACGGGGCCACCGCCCCCTTCCTGCTCGTCTCGGTGCCGAAGGACGACAAGGCCATCCGCTGGGACAAGAAGCGCCGGGCCGAAGGGCCCAAAACAAAGTAGGCCTTTAGTCCTTTTTCCGCTTGACTCGGTTTCCGGGCCGCGCTTATAATGGGGACTGTGCCGTTTGGAGCCCCCAATGAGAACACTCGCCGCCGTGCTCGTGCTGTGCGCCGGAAGCGCCCTCGCCCTGCCCGACCCGTTCGACGGGAAAGGCGCGAAGACGCCCCCCGTCGTGACGGTCAAGGCTCCGGCCTCCGCCATCAGCCAGGCCGACCCGCGCGTCTGGGTGGAGCTCGATGCCCCGGGCAAGGCTGAGCGCCAGGCCGCGGTCGACGCCGGCATCAGCATCGAGGAGGTCAAGCCGGGCTCGGCCGCCGGCTTCGCCACCCCCAAGGCGCTCGAGCGCGCCAAGGCCGCGGGCCTCAAGGTCCGCACGACGGTCACTTTGCGCCAGCGCTTCGGCGCCCTCGACTTCCCCGAGAAGGACGCCATCTACCACAACTACAAGGAGCTCGAGGCGGAGCTGCGCTCCCTCGCCGCGCGCGCGCCCGACCTGGTCTCGGTCTTCTCCATCGGCAAGTCCACCCGCGGCCGCGACCTGTGGGCCGTGCGCCTGACCAAGGGCGCCACGGGCACGCAGCGCAGCAAGAAGCCCGGCATCGTCTTCATGGGCACCCACCACGCCCGCGAGCACCTCTCGACCGAGGTCCCGCTGCTGATCGCCAAGAACCTCGTCGACAACCGCGCCGACGCCGAGGTCGCGCGCCTGCTCGACACCCGCGACGTCTACTTCATCCCCATGGTCAACCCCGACGGCGTCGAGTACGACATCGAGGGCGGCAAGTACCACATGCACCGCAAGAACATGGCGCAGAACGCCGACGGCTCGACCGGCGTGGACCTCAACCGCAACTACGCCTGGGGCTGGGGCGGCGGCGGGGCCTCCCCGAACCCCGACGACGACACCTACCGCGGCCCGTCCGCGTTCTCCGAGCCCGAGAGCAAGGCCGTGAGGGACTTCGTGTCGGCCCGCCCCAACCTCAAGGTCCTGCTCTCCTATCACACCTTCTCCGAGCTGATCCTGTACCCGTGGGGCGGCTCCGACGAACAGATCCCCGACAAGAAGGCGCTCGCCGCCTTCAAGAACATGGCCGGCGAGATGGCCAAGATGACCGGCTACACCCCCGAGCAGTCGAGCGACCTGTACGTCGCCACCGGGGACACCTGCGACTGGGCCTGGGGCGAGAAGGGCATCTTCGCCTTCACCTTCGAGCTGACGCCGAAATCCATGTGGGACGGCGGCTTCTACCCCGGCGCCGGGGTCGTGCAGCGCGTGTTCCAGGCCAACATCCGGCCCGCGCTCTACCTCATCGACCTGTCCGACGATCCTTATCGCGCCGCCAAGGACGCGGCGGGGATCACCGCCAAATGAAGACCCTTCACGCGGTCCTCGCGGCGGCGGTCCTGTCGTCCTCGGCCTCGGCGCAGTCCCTCGAGGCCCTGCGCTTCTCGGCCGACGCGGCGCTCATCCAGGCTTTCCCGGAGGCGATCAACCCCGACCTCCAGCAGCCGCTCGAGCCGGTCCTCCAGCAGCCGCTCAAGCCGATGCGCCCCTCGGCCGCTCCCGGGGCCGTCGTGGGCACCGCCGTGCTCTCCGAGCTCAAGTCCGCCAACCGCCATGTCACGACGCGCCAGTTCGGCGCGCGCGCTCTCGACCTCGGCATCGCCTCCGACGCCTCCTTCGCCAACAAGTACTTCACCTTCTCGGACGCGAAGGCGACGACCTTGGCCCCGCTCGGGGACATGAACCGCCTGCGCGGCGCGGGCGTCGACGCCCGCGTCGACGCGAGGACGGTCTACAACTTCAAGGTCGTCGTCAACATCTTCAGCCCCGTGCGCGGCAGCACGCTGAAGATGACCCCGATCCAGGGCACCGCCGGCCCGGCGTACGACATGAAGACCGGGGCGCTTCTCGACGCGATCAAGGCCAAGTCCTTCGTCTTCAAGGCCAAGGGGGTCGAGCTCCTGCTCTCCTACGACGCCGACGTCCTTCCCGACGGCTCCGGCTTCGCGGCCACGAACAGCTTCCTGTTCACCAAGGAGGACGGCCTCTCGTCGAAGGCCTGGCCCCTCAACGAGTCCAAGCTGCCCCTCGACGCCCCCGCGGTCGTCGACCTCGGCGGCATCAAGCTGACCTTGACCCGCACCTCCGCCGGCCAGCTCGTCATCCGCGAATAAAGATCGGTGTCAGGCCTTTCGTTCTTTGCATAACTCCCGACTTATGCAAAGAACGAAAGGCCTGACACCATTTTCCATTTTTGTATCATCAAACCATGAAACAGCTCCTCCTGCTCGTCGTCCTGTCGTCGGTCGCGTCGGCGGCCGAGCCGTTCGTGCCCGCCGCGACCTTGCGCTACGCGCCGACGCCGCAGGAGCTGATGGACGACTGCCGCGGGGCCAAGAAGCGCGCCGAGTCGGCGCTCGAGGCCGTCGCGCGCATGCCCGCGGGCAACCGCACCTTCGACAACACGCCCTGGGCGCTCGACCAGATCGGCGCGGACCTCTCCGACCAGACCGCGTCCGACACCTTCCTCAAGTACGTCTCCGTCTCCTCCGCGACGCGCGAGGCGGGCAACGAGTGCGAGACCCTGCTCGGGCAGTTCTCCGTGGACATGTACTCCCGCGAGGACCTGTACCGCGCGCTCAAGGAGTACGCGGCCAAGGGCGAGGCCCTGACCGGCGAGTCCAAGCGCCTCGTCGACAAGGAGCTGCTCGACTTCAAGCGCTCCGGCCTCGAGCTGCCGAAGGAGAAGCGCCAGGAGGTGCTGGAGCTGCGCAAGAAGCTCGTCGAGCTCGAGGCGACCTTCGGCAAGAACATCAACGAGTACAAGGACTTCGCCCTGTTCGACCTCTCCGAGCTCGACGGCCTGCCCGAGGACTTCGTCGCCCGCCTCGAGAAGGTCGACGGCAAGTACAAGGTCGGCCTCGACTACCCCGACTACTTCCCGTTCATGGAGAACTCCACCAACCCGGCCGCGCGCCGCGTGATGGAGGGCAAGTTCAACGACCGCGCCACCCGCCAGAACCTGCCGGTGCTCAAGGAGGTCCTCGCCCTGCGCCTGAAGGCCGCCCGCCTGCTCGGCTACCCGACGCACGCGAGCTTCGTCCTCGAGGACCGGATGGCGAAGGACCCGAAGACGGTCGCCGCCTTCATCACCCGCCTGCGCAAGAAGGTGAAGGTCCTGGGCACCGACGAGCTCGAGGTCCTCAAGGCGCTCAAGGTCGTCTTCGAGGGCCGCGCCTCCGACGGGAAGTTCAACGCCTGGGACTGGCGCTTCTACGACAACCAGCTCAAGAAGGCCAAGTACTCCGTGGACAACCAGAAGATCAAGGAGTACTTCCCCGCCGACCACGTGACCGAGCAGATGCTCGGCGTCTACCAGAAGCTCCTGGGCCTGAAGTTCCGCCAGATCACCGACGCGGACACCTGGCATCCCGACGTGAAGCTCTACGAGATCACCGACGCCGCGGGCGGCGAGCCGATCGCGTACTTCTACCTCGACCTGTTCCCGCGCGAGGGCAAGTACAAGCACGCCGCCGCGTTCTCGATGATCACGGGCCGCGTCATGCCCGACGGCCGCTACCAGCGGCCGGTGTCGTCGATGGTCGCCAACTTCAACAAGTCCACGAAGGACCGCCCGTCCTTGCTGACCCACGACGAGGTGGAGACCTTCTTCCACGAGTTCGGCCACATCATGCACCAGACCTTGACCCGGGCGCGCTACGGCCGCTTCTCCGGCTCGGCGACCGCGCGCGACTTCGTCGAGGCGCCGTCGCAGATGCTGGAGAACTGGGTCTGGGACCGCGAGGTCCTGCAGTCGCTGTCGGGCCACTACTCCGACCGATCCAAGAAGCTGCCCAACGAGCTGCTGAACAAGATGCTCGCGGCCAAGAACGTTAACTCCGGACTCGTGACCTTGCGCCAGCTCCTGTTCGGGTCGGTGGACCAGCTCTACCACGGCAACCCGCCCTCGGACACGACCAGGGCCTACGCGCGCCTGGCCTCCGAGGTCTCCATGATCCCGATGTCCCCCGGCACACACCCCGAGGCGAGCTTCGGCCACCTGATGGGCTACGACTCGGGCTACTACGGCTACATGTGGTCGAAGGTCTACGCCGAGGACATGTACTCCCTGTTCAAGGAAGGCGGCGCGCTCAACCCTCAGCTGGGGCGGCGCTACCGCACCGAGATCCTCGAGAAAGGCTCCTCGCGCGACGAGATGGAGTCGCTCAAGGCCTTCCTGCTGCGCGAGCCCAACGAGGACGCGTTCCTCGAGAGCATCGGCCTCAAGCCCGGCAAGAGCTGAACGGCGATATTGGCCGGGGAGGGGGAACGATCTCCTCCGGGGACGGTCGGGATTGACCCGACCTCCGGGGTCTGTCCGCGACGTATAACGAACCCTTGTCGCGGCAGACCCAGGCCGCCGTCGGAGATCATTCCCCCTCCCCGATTAAATCGCCTGCGGGCGCGACGGCGGGTTCATGTCCTGAGTGGTGTGGGGTCGCCGCGATGTTTGCTCCGTCGATCGCGGTCGACCCCAAGCGAGGCTCAATGCCGAGCGGCCCCGAAGGACATGAAACCGCCGCCGGGCCGTCTTAAGGTCTAGGGTTTTCCGTCGGCGTAGATCGTGCGCGACTTGGGGTCGCGCTCGATCACGCCGCGGGCCTTGAGCGCCCAGGCGGCCGCGAGGCCCGCGCCGAGCGAGACCCACTGCGACGGGGACAGGAACGACCACAGGAACGCGCCGCGGTCGTCGCCCCGGAGGAACTCGAGCAGGAAGCGCAGGACCGAGTAGTACAGGATGTAGCCGAGGAACGCGGTGCCGTAGCGGTACCTGCCCGCGCGTATGGCCGGCAGCGCCCAGCCGATGAGGACCGCGGCGGCGACGGCCTCGCCGAACGCCTCGTAGAGCTGGGTCGGGTGCAGCAGCACTCCGAGCAGGCGCGGCGGCACGCTCGACGCGGGGTCCATGAACGCCGAGCCCCAGGGCAGGCCCGTGGGGGCGCCGTGGCAGCAGCCTTCCGCCCAGCAGCCGATGCGCCCGAGCACGTGGCCCATCGCGAGCGCCGCGCCGAAGTAATCGGCGACGGGCAGGTAGAGGCGGGGACGGTGGGTCCTGTTGTACCAGAGCTGGTAGAAGGTCCCCGCGAGGCAGGCGAGCAGGAACCCCGACCAGAACACCCAGCCCGTGCCCCAGTCGCGCAGCATCGCCCAGGGATCGGCGGCGAAGGCGCTCCGCTCGACGAGGAAGAAGCCGAGCTTGCCGCCCGACAGGGCCGCGGCGAGCAGGGCCGCGACCAGCGAATAGAACAACGCGGGCGTGGTCTGGAGGTTCCTGACCTGGGTGCGCAGCCAGACGATCCCGGTCAGGTAGCCCAGCGCGGTGAGGACGGAGTAGGTCGAGATCGTCGTGCCGTCGGCCAGGCGGCACAAAGTCGGATGCATCTCAGGGCTTCTCGCAGAGGATCTGCTTGAGCACCGACTGCGGCCCGTCGATGACCGAGGCGTAGGTCAGGTACAGGTGCCAGGCCCGCTCGATGGTGGGCGTGATCATGTGGCGGGTCTGCGGCAGGTTCTCGACGTACGCCTTGTACCAGTGGCGCAGGGTCTTGGCGTAGTGGCCGTAGCGGAAATTGATGTTCTTCACGCGGAAGCCCAGCTTCTCGATGATCTTCAGGTGCACGTGGATCGGGAACTGGAAGTGGTCGGGGAACACGTACTTCTGCGAGAACGTCCCGGAGATCGTCGTGTAGTTGGTCAAGCCCGCGTTGTTGGCCGGCGGGATGATGGCGTGGAACCAGGCCTTGCCGCCGGATCTCAGCAGGCCGTAGCAGTGACGGTAGTAGCGCTCGATCTCGGAGCGGTCGAGGTGGCTGATCATCCCGCAGGTGTAGAGCTTGTCGAAGCTCCCGTCGGCGGGGACCTCCAGGTAGTGCAGCAGCTTCAGGTTCTTCGAGAAGCCGTTGTCGACCTGGTTCTGGGACAAGGTGATGCCGAGCGTGTTCTTGCAGCCGAACTTGGTCTCGGCCAGGTGCGGCGCGAAGCCGTAGCCGGTGCCGATGTCGATGAACTTGTCGTCCGGTTGGACCTGAAGGGCGGTCAGGGCCTGGTCGAACTTGTCGTACTGCGCGTCGCCGAGCTCCTGATCGTCGAGGTTCCCGATCTTGAGCGGGTCCTTCCACATCGCGCACGAGTACGCCTTCGTCCTCTTGTCCAGATACGAGAGGATGAAATCGTTGGGCAGGTCGTAGTGCGAGCTCACCGCCCGCAGCTTGCGGCGGATGTTGGAGGGAAAAAGGGAGGTCGTGAGGTAGCGCAGCTGATACTTGAGATGGATCCGCCACAGCTGGTCCTTCCGCACGAAGTTGCGCGCGCCGACGAAGGAGTACATGTCGCCGTTGAGGTCGGCGTCGCCCATCGCGTAGTGGTCGAGGAACTCGGACAGGTCGTGCCGGGCGAGGGCCGCGACCGACTCCTCGGTCTTGCAAGCCATCTCGACCTTCTCCGGGCCGGACCCGACCGCCCGGCTCTGCCCCTTGTACGAGATGCGGATGGTATAAGGGAGGGTGGGGAACATCCAGTTCATCGCGGCGCCGGCTTGATCGAGCTTGGACAATGGGTCTCCTGACTCCGACCTTAAGCTTAACGGCGCGCCGCGCGCGCGTCAAGCCCGGCTCCAAGTTCACGGGGTTTTGAACTCGGTCCTGGACCGAGTTGATACCGGCGCTTAAACGGCATGGCGCCTTGCGGCGCCAGGGTTTTCGCTTCGCGAAAACCTGAGGGTGAAGCGGTAGAATAGGCGGCCGAGAACCG
>JACPOW010000067.1 GCA_016191335.1 Elusimicrobiota bacterium
AACTCACACCTGAAGGCGCTGGGCGTAGTGCGCCTGGCCGCCTCATGAAGGCCGCTATCCGAACCGCCGGATGCGTCACGCGCACGTCCGGTGGTGTGGGAGGGGGCGGGTAGGACGATCCTACCTGCCTCCTACCCGATTCTTGAGGAACGGGGCGATGGCGCCGAGGTTCGCGCGCGCCTCGATGGCGCGGGGGTCCGTCCTCAGCGCGGCGCGGTACAGCGCGGCGGCCTCCCGGAAGGAGCCGCGCCGGGCCAGCGCGTTGCCCAGGTTGACCTGGGAGCGGGTGAACGCCGGGTCGAGCCTCAGCGCCGCGCGGTAATGGCGCTCGGCCTCCCGCTCCCTTCCCGCGGCCGCGTGGGCGTTGCCCAGGTTGTGATGCGCCTCGACGCGCGACGCCGGATCCCGGAGCGCCGCGCGGTAATGGACCACGGCGGAGTCCGTCTCGCCGCCGCGCGCGAGCAGGAGGCCGAGGTTGTTGTGGGCGCGGCCCAGGCCGGGCTCGAGGGCGAGGGCCGCGTCGTACTGGCGGCGGGCGTCGGCGCCCCTCCCGGCGCGGGCGAGCGCGTCGCCGAGGTCCACGCGCCATGACGCGCGGCGGGGCTCGGCGAGCAGGGCCGCCTCCAGGAGCCTGGTCGCGGTCCTGATGTCGCTGCCGGCCAAGGACGCGCCGAGGAGGGCTCCGAGCTCGGCCGACGGCGCGACGGCCAGGCCCCGGCGCCAGACGCGGCGCGCCTCCGCCTCCCGTCCTTGATTCGCGAGCGCGGCCCCGAGGTTGACGTAGACGGTCGCCGGCGCGGCGGGGTCCTCGATCGCGGCGCGCAGAAGGATGATCCCTTCCGCCGTCTCCCCGGCGTCGAGCAGGGCGGCTCCGAGCTCGCCTCGCGCGAGGAGCCCCGGGGCCCGGTCGGAGGCCGCGGACCAGAGGGTCGCGGAGTCGCGCCAGACCCCGCATTGCCGCCAGGAGACGGATCCGAGGGCCGCGAGCCAGGCCGCCGCGAGGAGGACGCGCGCGCGGCCGCGGCCGAGCGCCGCGCCAAACAGGACCGCGAAGCCGAGGCAGGAGAGGTAGCTGTAGCGGTCGCAGGCCGCGTGGAACTGGCCTTGGTGCATGAAGCCAGCGGTCGGCAGGGCCATGACGGCGTACGCGGCGAAGGCGGCGGCGACGGCGGGGTAGGAGCGCCGGGTCCGCCACAGCGCGGCGGCGGCCGCGAGGAGGACGGCGAGGCAGGCGAACAGCTGCCAGGACCGGCCCGCGAACCACGCCGGCTCCGGGTAGAACGGCGACAGGTTCCCCGGCCACAGGGTCTTCGCCGGATAGAACAGCAGGCCGTAGAGGACGTGGCTCGCGCGCCGCGCGCCGCCGTAGTGCTCAGGTCCGACGATGGTCCCGGACGCCCGGCCCGCCAGGACCGCGAGCGCGAGCGCTCCCGCCGCGACGGCGAAGAACGGAGCGAGCGCGAGCAGCGTCTTCCGCGTCGGCCTACGGCGCGCGGTCCAGGCGTCGAGAACGACCAGCAGCGGCGGCAAGGAGAGGGCGCTCGCCTTGGCCGCGAGGGACGCCGCGAAGGCCGCCAGCGCCGTCCGGCCGCGTCCGCTCAGGTGCGCGAGGACGGCGGCCATGAACAGGAACCCGGACAGCAGCCCTTTGCGCTCGGAAGCCCAGGCGACCGACTCGACGCGCAGGGGATGGACGGCGAAGAACAGCGCGGCGAGCAGCGCCGCCGTCCGTCGCCCGTCGAGCAGGCGCAGGCAGACGAGGTAGAACAGGACCGAGGTCCCCGCGTGCAGGAGCAGGCTCGTCAGGTGGAACCCGGCGGCTTCGGTCCCCCACAGGGAGCGGTCGACGGCGAGGCTCAGCCAGCTCAGGGGCTGCCAGAGGCCGCCCCTCGTCGCCGTCAGCATCGCGCGCAGGGCGTCCGGGCCGAGGCCGCGGATCAGCGGGTTGTCCAGTATGTAGAAGCGGTCTTCGTACGAGACGAAGCCGTTGGAGAGGACCGGCGCGAACGCGGCCAGCGGGGCGGCGGCGACGAGCAGGACAGGCGTCCAGCGCGAGGCGCGCGTCAGCAGGTCGTCGGCTTCGGGGCGGCGCGCGTCGCCAGCGGAGATCGGCATGGTGGGCGCCGTGATTTTATGAAAATTAAGAGGCCCCGGTCCGTGCCGCGTGAGCGGATCGAACCGGGGCCTTGGTCCCTGGTGAGGGGAATCGGTTTACGGGAGGAAGATCTGCGAGCCGTACGCGACGACCATGACCTGGACCGGGCCCTTGCCGGCGTTGACGGTCACGAAGCCGTTGTAGGCCTCTACCTGCGAGCCGGCGGCGTCGGTCTTGACGGTGACCGTCAGGCCCTCGCCCGGCCGGATCTCGGTGATCTTGAGGTCGGGGTTGCGCGTCAGGCACTTGCCGTAGATCTTCACGAAGTCCTCGCCGCTGCGGACGTCGCGGACGACGGTCAGGAGCATGCAGCCGTCGATCGCCTTCTGCAGGGTGCTGATGGAGGCCGGGAGGACCTCGTCCTTCGTCAGGACCTTGACGAGGTGGCCGAGCAGGCGGCCTTCGCGGCGGCCGATCGAGGCCATGAGGTCGCGGTGGGCCTTCGAGCCGGGGACCATGTCGGTCTTGATGAGCAGGCCGGACTTGCCGGGGCGGCCGCTCTGGGGGGCCGAGAGGAAGCCCGCCTCGGTGACGGCCTTGGCCGAGTACTTCCGGGCGACGCCGTCGATGCAGGGCTTCACGAGGTCGGTGGCCTCGTCGAGGTTGAAGGGGCGGATGGTCTTGATGTCGAGCACGCCGCAGGCGCCGACGTCGGCGAACGCGTCCTCGAGGATGAAGGGGCGAAGAGAGTCGACGACCTGGGTTTCGAACGACTGCGCGCGGAGCGAGACGGCGGCGGCGAGAGCGGCGAGGACCAGGAAGGTTTTCTTCATGGCCTTATTTTGCCCGAAAGGCCCATGTAAGCTATAGGACTTTCGTCAATCCGCGCGGTGGATTTAGATCAAATGAGGAAAAGCGACGGCGGAATGATCAGAATTTGACGGCGGGGGCCTTGGCGGCCTCGGGCGCGGCGGAGAAGTACGGGCGCTCCTTGAATCCGCCGAAGCCGGCGACGACCGAGCCGGGGAAGCGCTTGATCGACGTGTTGTAGTCCTGGGCGGCGTGGTTGAAGTCCATGCGCGCGACGGCCACGCGGTTCTCGGTGCCCTCGAGCTGGACCTGCAGGTCGCGGAAGCCCTGGGTGCTCTTGAGCTCGGGGTACTTCTCGACGACGACCATCAGGCGGGACAGCGCGGAGGACAGGCCGGCCTGCGCGTCCTCGAACTTCTTGAAGGCGGCGGGGTCCTGGAGGACCTCCTTGCCGACGGTCATCTGGCCGACCTTGGCGCGCGCCTCGACGACGGCGGTGAGCGTGTCCTTCTCGAACTTGGAGGAGCCCTTCACGACCTCGACGAGGTTCGGCACGAGGTCCGCGCGGCGCTGGTACTGGTTCTCGACCTGCGCCCAGGCGGTGCTGGCGCCTTCGTTGCGTCCGACGATCCCGTTGTAGGCGCCGACCGCCCACAGGGCGACGGCGAGGACGGCGACGAGGGCGGCTCCGAGCACGGCTCCGATGATCTTCATGGTCGGATTATATATCACTTCCAGCCGGGGCAGCGCTTCGACACCCACTGGTACAGCTCGGGCCGGTCGAGGTCGGCCTGGGCGCTCCCGAGGTCCGCCTTGTACTTCTCGTACACGGGGGTCACGACCTTCCGGATCTTGGCGTTGAGCGCCGCCTCCGCCGATGCGCGGTCCTCCGTCTCGAGCGGGTTGCCCTTCGCCGGGAGCCACCGGGCCCCGGTCAGGGCGAGCTCGATCTCCTTCACGGCCGCCTCCAGGCGCTCCCGGTGGACCCGCTCGTGCTCGCGCTCGTGGGCCAGCACGGCCTCGTACTCGCAGGAGCCCTCGGGGTACTCCCGGGGCACGAAGATCTGGACGGAGGCGGGCGTCAGGTCCACGCGCACCTCGTCGAACCAGACGCAGGCCCGGCCCCGCGCGGTCTCCATGTTCACCAAGGTGTGGAAGGCGAGCTGGTTGTCCACCTCGGTCAGGCCCTGCGCCCGGCCCGCGCCCGAGGAGCCCGCCGACTCCCGGGCGATCGCGGCGAGGTCCAGGTCGCGCCGCAGGACGGCCGGGCGGGCGTCCGCGCGCACGCGGATCACGCGGGAGCGGTCGAAGCCGGGGTCGTGGGGGCAGACGGGCTCGCCCCGGGGGTCGCCCTGGCAGGCGGCGAGCAGGAGCAGCGCGGCGGCCGCGGCGGAGCGCATCGGGCCGGTCAGTATTTGACGCGGTGCAGCTCGAAGGTCTTCCCGCCGAGGTCGACCGAGCGCGAATACGCCCGCTTGATGCGCTTGGGCAGGCGCTTGGCGACGTCCCCGGTCACGAGGATCTCGTCCGCGGCGGCGAGGTCCTCGCCGATCTTCGCGGCGATGTTGACCTTGTCGCCGAAGATGCCGTCCGCGACGCGCAGGATCTTGCCGGAGTGGAATCCCATGCACAGCTGGAACTGGTCGCGGTCCTTCTTGCCCTCGTTGAACTTCTCGAGCAGGCGCTGCATCTTGATCGCCGCGTCGACGCCCTTCACCGGGTCGTCGAAGGTGGCGAGGAGGTTGTCGGCCCCGCGGGAGATCACGTCCCCGCCGTGCTTCTCCACGATCGGCTCGACGAGGTCGTAGACCTCGGTCATGACGGCGAGGAAATGGAGGATGCCGTACTCGTGCGTGCGGCGCGTGAAGCCCGACGAGTCGCACATCATGACCGTCGTCTCCTGCACGCACTCGTCCTCGATCTCGCGGTCCATCGTGTCCGCGTTGGCCTGCGTGCGCCCGCGCAGCCGCTCGAACAGCTGCTCCGCGGTCGGGCGGGGGCGCTTCGCCTTCCCCGGCTTCTTTTTCATTGCGCGATTCTAGCATGTCGCGCGAACGGCCGCGACTATCCTTGAGGATAGGTCGGACGCAAAGCGACGCCTCGCGACGGCCCGGCGGCGGGATCATGTCCTTCGGGGCCGCTCGGCATCGAGCCTCGCTCGGGGTCGACCGCGATCGACGGAGCGAACATCGCGGCGACCCCACGCCCCTCAGGACATCATCCCGCCGCCGGGCCTTATGAAGCGATCGGCCATCCCGCTTCCGCGTCGTTGCGCGCGGACGAAGTGGCCGATCGCCGCAGGCGATAGTCCGTTCAAAACCCGGTTCGATTGGGGCGGAGGAATGGCGTCCGGAGGGGCTTGGGGTTGACGCGACCATGGCCGTCGTTGTCGCGTCTACCCCGGAGGGCGCGGCCAATCGCGCCCGTCCCCGACGGACGCCATTCCTCCGCCCCGGCCCATACCGCCGTTTTGTACACTGTCCGCGGTGAAACAGGTCAAGAAGCGCAAGCTCCGGCGGGGGTTGCCGGTCAGCGTGTTCAAGCTGGACAACGGGCTGACGGTCGTGGTGCAGGAGGACCGCTCCGCGCCGCTGGCCGCCGTGTCGCTCACCTACAAGGTCGGCTCGCTCGACGAGGAGAAGGGGCGCGCCGGCTTCGCCCATCTGTTCGAGCACCTGATGTTCCAGGGCACGGCCAACCTGGCCCCCAACGAGGTCTCGCGCCTCGTCGAGTCGCACGGCGGCGTGGACAACGCCTACACGATGAAGACGAACACGACCTATCACGAGGTCGTGCCGTCGAACGCGCTCGAGTCCGTCCTCTGGGCCGAGGCCGACCGCATGCGCGGCCTGCTGATCTCGGAGCGCGAGCTCGCCGTCGAGAAGCAGGTCGTGCTCGAGGAGCTGCGCCAGACCTACCTGAACCAGCCCTACCGCCGCGCGACCGACGCGGTCATGAGCTCGCTGGCGTTCACGCGCTGGGAGACGGCGCACCCGACGATCGGCGACGCCGCCGACATCCGCGCCGCCTCGCTCGACGACGTGCGCACCTTCTACGACCGCCACTACGCGCCGAACAACGCCGTCCTCGCCATCGCCGGGGACGCCTCCGTCTCCGAGGTGCGCAAGCTCGTCAAGCGCCTGTTCGGCCCCATCCCGCGCCGCCCGCGGCCGAAGGCGGCCCCGCTCGACGAGCCGCGCCTGAAGGGCGAGCGCGTCGAGACGGTCAAGGACCATCTCGCGAAGACACCGCTGACCATCGTCGGCTGGCACACCCCCGAGCGCGGCTCGCGCGACTGGTGGGCGCTGACCGTCGTCATGACCATACTCGGCGGCGGCGAGGACAGCCCGCTGCACGAGAAGCTCGTCAAGGACGACCGCCTCGCCGTCTCGGCCGGCGGCCACATCCCCTACTGGTCGAGCCATGTCGCCGCGCGCGGGCCGGACATGCTCGCGTTCTTCATCTCCGGCCGCCTGGGCGTGAGCCGGAAGGCGGTGACGGACAGCCTGGACAAGGTCCTCGAGCGCTTTTTCCTCAAGGGGCCGAATGAGGACGAGCTCGCGCGCGCCAAGACGCAGATCGAGCGCTCCTGGCTCGAGGGCCAGCAGTCGCTGGCCGACCGCGCGCAGACCTTGAGCTCCTACGTGGCTCTCGTCGGAGACCCGGACGGCTTCTGGAAGGACCTCGACTCCCTCCTTAAGATTACCCGGGCCGACTGCGTGGCGGCGGCGCGCCGCTGGCTGCGCTCCCGCGGCCGCATCGTGCTGCAGGTCGAGCCCGGCGAGCCCGTCGAGCTCGCGCCCGAGCCGGCCGCGCCCGAGACCCCCGCCGAGGAGCCGCGCAAGCCCGGCCATCATCCGCCGCCTCCGGGGCCGGCCCGCTTCGCCCGCCCGCCGGACATCGTGAAGACCCAGCTCAAGAACGGCCTGACGGTCTGGCTCGCGCGCGACAAGCGCCTGCCCCTCGTCGAGGCGCGCCTCGCGCTGCGGGCGGGACGCATCCACGAGGTCTCCGGCCAGGACGCGCTGGCCCAGGCGTCCGAGGAACTGCTGCTCAAGGGCCGCGAGGGGGAGGACGCGGCGGCGGTCGCGCGCGCCTACACCTCGCTCGGCTGGTCGCTCGGCGCCTCGTGCGAATCGGAGTGGCTCAAGCTGTCCGCTTCGGGCCTGTCGCGCAACCTGGACCCGTTCCTCGACCAGCTCGCCAAGACCCTGAACACCGCGAACTACCCCGAGGCCGAGGTGGAGCTCTGGCGCGAGAACGCGCTCGAGGACCTGATCTCCCGCCGCGCCCAGCCGCACTTCCTCTCCGAGGAGCGCCTGCGCGTGGAGCTGTTCCCCGGCCACCCCTACGGACGGGGCGCCGCCGACGAGAAGAAGATCGCCGCCGTGGATTCGGCCCGCATGCGCGCCTTCCACGCCGCGTGCCTGCGCCCCAACGGCGGCCACCTCGTCCTCGTCGGGGACCTGGACCCGGACAAGACGGCCCGGGCCCTCGAGCGCGCGCTGTCGACCTGGACCGCGGGGCCCGCCGCGCCGCCCGCGCCGCCGCTGCCCGACGCGGGAGGAGCGCGCACCATCATCGTGGACCGCCCCGGCTCGGCGCAGGCGAGCCTCATCATCGCGCAGACCGCCGTCGCGGGGCCGAAGGACCCCGATTACATGTCGCTCGTCCTGGCCAACCACGTACTCGGCGGCACCGCGAACTCGCGGCTGTTCGAGAACCTGCGCACGCGCCGCGGCTACACCTACGGCGCCTATTCCTCGATTGAGCTGTACGGCCGGGGCATCGTCTGGTCCGCGTCCGCCGACTGCCGAACCGAGGTCGCGCGCCCCGCCCTCGAGGAGATGCTCTCCGAGGTCCGAGAGCTCACCTCGAAGGAGATCTCCGCCGCGGCGCTCGACAACTCCCGCCGCCACCTGCGCGGCCTGTTCCTGATGCGCCTGTCGTCGCTCGACCGGATCACCGGCTATCTGTCGTCGGTCGCCGAGAGCGGCCGCGATCCGCGCGAGACCATCGCGCAGTACGAGCCGCGCCTGGCCGAGGCCACGCCCGCGTCGGCTCTGGCCGCCGTGAACTCCCGCCTGGACCTCAGGAAGCTCGTCACCGTCGTCGTCGGAGACGAATCCGCGCTGAAACCCGCCCTCAAAGGCCTGTAGCGACGGAAATCATCCGCCTGTCATAAGGCGGGTCCTGTCGGCGGGGGCCCCATCGCCCCTCTGCTCGCCTGCGCCTATGGCGCGCTCGCACCCGGGGCGATCCTACCCCCGCCGCCACCCGCTTTCTTAGCGGATGATTTCCTTCGCCGACGCGCTGTGCGTCATATCAGCGCTGAGTTCGTCTAATAAGCGCCGCTAAGCGGCGTGACCAACGTTGATTTAGGGGGACCGGCGGGGTGATGTCCCGAGGGGCGTGGGATCGCCGCGCTGTTTGCGCGCGAAGCGCGGTCGATCCCGAGCGAGGCTCAATGCCGAGCGGCCCCGAGGGTCATCATCCCGCCGGTCCCGCCCATACCGCCGTTCGCCGTTGCCGTTACGCCGTTAAGCCGTTCACGGCGCCTGGCACCAGAGCCCGTCCTCGAGCTTCCAGTTCTGCGTCGAGGTGCGGCCCTTGTCCTCCGCGCCGCTCTTCCAGCGCGCGGTGACCATCGCGACCCCGCCCTCGATCTTCGAGGAGAGGATCTTCGCGGAGGATTCCAGGTGCCCGCCGCCGGCCTCCTTCTTCTTGGCGGTCACGTAATAGCCGCGGCGGCCGCGGTACGGAGCGGCCTCCCGGGCGTCCTTGCACAGGCAGGTATCGTAGTGGTCGCCGAAGGCGCCCTGCGACAGGAGCTGGGCGCAGAAATCGAACTGCTCGTGCACCTGGACGAGCGCGAGCTGGTCGCCCTCGCCTCCTTCGGCGGGGGCGGCCTTGGCCGGCTGATCCTCGATGCCCGGAGGGGGCGCGGGCTTCCCGGGCTCCGACATCGGAGCGGCGTCGAGCCCCGCGATCGCGGCGGGCGCGGCGTCCTCGACGGGCGGCGCCGGAGCGCGCGTCGGCGCGGAGGCGGCGCGGTCGCTGGCGCTGACCGGACGCTTGAGCCCCGGCAGGGAGAACTGGCCGGGCTTCGCGGCCGGGCGCTGTCCGATCGCCGGAGGCGCCTTCTCGGCGGCGGCTTCCCCCGCGGGCGCGGCCAGGGGCTCCGCCGCGGGCTCCGTCGAAGGCTGGGTCGCGTCGCTCAGCAAAGCCTCGAGCAGAGGGTCCTTCTCCGCGGCCTTCGCGGGCCGCTTCGCGGAGGACTTCGATTCGGGCGCGCGGCTCTCGATGAAGGTATCGCCGCCTCCCTGGCCCTCGGACGGCGGGGCCTCCGGGGCCGGTTCGGGCTTGGGCGCGCGCGCGGGACGGGGCTTGCGCGCGCGGCGCGGCTTGGCCGCCGCGGCCGGAGCGGCCGACGCGGGCGGAGCGGAGCGCTTGCCGATCTTCTTCGGCTTGGACGCCGACGGAGCCGGCATCGCCGGCGAGGACGTCTGCGGCGGGGGGGAGTAGATGACCGGAGGCTCGGCCGGGACCGGCTCCGGCGCGGGAGCGGAGGGCGTCAGCTCGGCCACGGGCTCGGGGGGAGGGACGCTCCGGTTGAGCATCATGTACGCGAGGCCGGCGGAGAGGACGGCGGCGCCGGCGAAGGAGGCCAGCACCGGAGGACGCTTCCAGACGGGGACGGCCGCGGCGGCCGGAGCGGGCTCGGGCGCGAGCGCGGGGGCCGGCGACGGCGACTCGGAGGCGAAGGAGGCCGCGGGCGCGGAGGACTCGAGCTCGGCGAGCTGGCCCATCTTCCCGGGCTGGAGCGGCCGGCGCGGGGAGTCGGCCGCGGGCGGAGGCACCGGCTCCTCCGGATAGGAAAGCAAAGGGTCCAGGTGCGCGAACGGGTCCTTCGGAGCGGCGAAGGGCGACGGCGCGGGCTCGGGAGAAGGGGAGGCCGGGAGGACGGGAGCGGGCGGGGCGGGCGCGGGGAGTACGGGGGCGGGCGCCGGCACCGAGGGCGGCGCGGAGATGTCCTCGGCGCGGCCGTCCATGCGCGCGCCGCAGGAGTTGCAGAAGCGGGCCTCCTCGAGGTTGTCGTGAGCGCAGCGCGGGCACGGCTTGGTCTTGACCGCCGGAACGGGATCGGGCGTCGCGGGAAGAGCGGGAAGAGGCAGCGGGAACGGCGCCGGCACCGGGATCTGTCCGACCTTCGGCAGGTCCAGCGACGCCGACTGCGGCGGAGCGGCCGGAGGCGGGACGGGCGCGGGAGCCGGGGCGGGAGCCGCGAGCGGAGCTTCGAGCAGGGCTTTCTTGAAGGGCGCGTAGGCCAGGGCCGGCTTCCAGTCCGACGAATCGTCCGAGCCCACCGGGCAAACGAGGGTGTCGCCGTCGAAGCCGGGAAGCTTCAACAGTTCCTCGATCCCCGCGGGTCCGTGCGTGGATTTGCCGTCATGAGCGAAGAATCGCACCAAGGGAAATATAAAATATTGGTGTTACGGCCTCATTTCCTATTATAGGGTCCTGCCTATGACCCCCCACCGCGTCGCTTTGGTCACCTGCGGCTCCCTCCGGGAGCTCAACGACGACGATCGGCCCCTCCTGACCGAGCTGTGGAGCCTGGGCGTCGAGGCGGAGCCCGCCGTCTGGGACGACCCCGCGGTGGACTGGAAACGCTACGACGCGGCCGTCATCCGCTCCGCCTGGGACTATCATCTCACCCCGGCCGCGTTCTTCGCCTGGCTGTCGCGCCTCGAGGCGCTGGGCGTCGCGGTCTGGAATCCCGCTCATGTGATCCGCGCGAACGCCGACAAATCGTACCTGAGGGAGCTCGAAGCCGCGGGGGTCCAGGTCGTGCCCACCGCGTGGGTCGAGCGGGGCGCCGGGACGAGGCTCGACGACGTCCTCGAGGCGCGAGGCTGGGACGACGCCGTGGTCAAGCCGGCCGTCTCCGCCGGCGCCTTCCGCACCCGCCGCGTCCTCCGCGGAGTCCCGGACGGGCAGGAGGCGCTCGACCACGCCCTCGCCCATTCCGCCGCGATGGTCCAGCCGTTCTTGCCGGAGATCGCCGAGGAGGGGGAGTGGTCGTTCGTCTTCATCGGCGGCGAATACTCCCACGCGGTCCTCAAGACGCCGCGCGCCGGGGACTTCCGCGTGCAGGAGGAGCACGGCGGCCGGACCGCTCGCCGCGAGCCCCCGCCGGGGCTGCTCATCCAGGCGCGCGACGCGGCGATCGCCGGGCCGCGGCCCTGGCTCTACGCGCGCGTCGACGGCGTGCGGCGCGGGGGGGACCTCCTCGTCGTGGAGCTCGAGCTGATCGAGCCCTTCCTGTTCCTGTCCTACGAGCCCGGCGCCGCGCGGAAGCTCGCCGAGGCGGTCAAGGCGAGGGTTTCTTCTCCGAAACCTTCTCCCAAGCCGTGACGACCCAGCGCTTGCCGCGCTTGGTCAGGTAGTCCCGCTCCGTTCCGGCGAAATCCCCCTTCCCGTCCGTCGTCTCGACGCGGTAGGCGAGCAGGACGACCGCGTTCTCGTGGCCGAGGCGCTCGTACTCCACCTTCTCGACGCGGAAGCGAGCCGGACCGTGCTTGGCGAAGAAGTCCCGGCCCCAGGCCGCGATCTGCTCGCGCGTCATCGGCTTGGCGATCGCCGCGTCGAAGAGCAGCGCCAGCGCGTCCGGGTTGCCGGCCGCGAAGGCCCGGGCGACCTCGTCGTAGTAGCCGCGCACGTCGTCTCGCAGGCGCAGCTCGTCGTCGGCCACCGTGCGCCCGACGCTCACGTAGCCGCAGGACGCGGCGAGCGCCGCCGCCAGCAGCGGGAGGAGTCTCATGGCGGTAGCGTAACCCATCCCATGGGACAGGTCAAGGCATAGGTCTCTTGGCGAAGGGGGGCGGCCCCATAGGCCCAGGCCGCCCCCCCGCGCGCACTGCTACTCTTCCTTTATGAACCGAACCCCCCGGCGTCTCCTCGTCGCGCTGTTGACGGTCGCCTTCGCGTCCCTGCACGCGCCGGCCCAGCAGGTCTCGGTTCCGCGTGTGACGCTCACGCCCTCCCTCGGCGGAGCCTCCGGCGCCGCGGGCCTCGTCCCCGGCTCCCTCGGCGGCCCGGCGACCTTGTCGCCGTCGTCGATGCTGTCGCTGACCCCGACGCTCTCCGTCCTGTCCGCTCCGGCCCTCACGGCGCCGGCCCCCGTCGCCCAGGCGGTGCCCGTCGCGCTCTCGCCCGTGGCCTCCCCCGCGTCCGTCGCCGCGAAGCACGAGACGGGGGCGCCGGCGGTCCGCGTCGCTCCCGCGCTCGAGGCCATCGAGGCCTCCGCCGCCTCCCGCGACGGCGGCCGCGATTCCGGACGAAACGGCGGAACGATGTTCGACGGAGCCCGCGCGCGCGCCGCCGCTCCCGCCAGCCCTTACATCGTCAACGACGAGGGCGTGAAGATCAACGACCGCGCCGCGATCTACTACACCGAGGTCCGCCGCATGGTCGAGCTCTACAAGGGCAAGATCGACCTCGCCGAGAGCCTCGACGTGATGGACGACGCCTACTCCGACGTCGTCGCCAAGGTCTCGGCCGTCGAGGCCGTCGCCAAGGGCCGCGGCCTCACCCAGGTCAACACCCATCTCGAGGAGACCCTCACCTTCGTCGACGGCGTGCTCGATGACGGCAAGAAGAAGGTCGCGGTCCACACCCACCGCGTGTTCTTCCACAAGGCGAAAAACCCTCAATCCGAGATCGTCGAGGGCATCCGCCGCGTCGACGGCGTCATCAAGGACATGGAGTCGATGTTCTCCCGCGGCGGCAAGGCCGAGCAGCAGATGGGCAAGATCGACGAGGTCGAGCTCGTCTTCGACGCCCGCGGCTACCAGGAGATCAAGGACCACATCAAGCAGCGCGGCGCCGAGGTCACGGCCCGCAGCAAGGGCCGCATCACCTTCAAGTACCTCGACGAGCTCGCCCCGCTCCCCAAGACCCAGGCCGAGATCCGCGCCAAGCTCAACGAGATGGCCCAGAAGTACGACGGCGAGAACGCCGACGGCCTGTCCAAGATCTACGAGGGCGTGATCTACTCCCGCTACGTCGGCCTGCTGCTCGAGCTCAAGACCGTCGAGCACTACTACAAGAAGGGCTACAAGATCCTGCAGAGCGGCCGCGAGCTGTTCGACGAGAAGGGCATCTACGTCTCCGAGCTCGACGTGGTCGTCGAGAGCCCCGAGGGCAAGATCTCCGTCGTCGAGGCCAAGTCCTCCCGCGTCGGCCTGCCCCCCGAGGAGGTCCTCCAGGACAAGGTGATCTACAAGCTCAACACCTACAAGAAGTTCAAGGCCCAGCTCGACGCGATGATCGGCAAGCCGTTCGACGCCGTCGTGTTCTCGATGGACGTCGCCATCGACCCGGACATCGACCGCTCGCAGGTGCTGCCCAAGGACCTGCGCAAGCTCGAGCTGATGGACTTCCTGAAGTCGAAGGAGGCCTCGCTGTCCAAGGAGTACGGCTTCCCGGTCAGCTTCCTGTTCATGCAGAGCGGCCCCGAGGGCGGCAACGGCCGGATGATGATGCGCAAGGGCGGCTCGAACGGCCGCAAGCACGGTCGGCGCTGATGCGCCGGCGGCGCTGATTTCGTAGAATCCGCGCATGCCCTTCATCAACGTCAAGATGACCCCCGGCCCCACGGCCGAGCAGAAGGCCGAGTTCATCAAGCGCGTCACCGCGCTCGCCGCCGAGGTCCTCGGCAAGAACCCGGCGACCACCCACGTCGTCATGGAAGAGGTCCCCGCCGAGAGCTGGGGCATCGCCGGCGAGACGGTCGCCGCCCGCAAGAAGCGCGGCGCCTGAGAGAATTGACCGTTATTTGACTGGCTCCGTCGGGAGCACGGGCTTATCCTATCCGCATGAAGCCCTGCATCTACATGGTGGACGACGAGCCGGACTTCCAGACCATCGTGCACTCGTGGCTGGAACCGACGTACGAGGCCCTCGCGCTCAAGGACGCCGATGAGCTGGCCGGCGCGGTGCGCGCCCGGAGGCCCGACCTCGTCATCATGGACCTGCACCTGACCGGGTCCGACGGCTTCGAGGCCTGCCGGCGCCTTCGCGCCACGCCCGGCCTCGACGGGGTGCCCGTCCTCTTCCTGACCGCCTCGCACGAGGCCGCGGACTACCGCCGCAGCATGGGGGTGGGAGGCAGCGGCTACCTGACCAAGCCGGTCGGCCGGCGACAGCTGCTCACGGCCGTCGAGGAGCTCCTCGCCGAGGGGCGGGTCCTCGGCAAGTACACCGTGGACACGGGCGGCGGCGACTGAGCCGTCGCTAAAAAGTCCCACGGCCGTCCTGTCCCCGGCGCTCGGCGAGCGGTAGACTGCGTCCATGGAAAAAGACTGCTATGAGATCCTGGGCGTGCCTTCCGACGCGAAGCCAGAAGAGATCAAAGCCGCCTACCGGGCGCTGGCGCTGCGGCGCCATCCCGACCTGAACGCCGGCGACCCGCGGGCCGGGGAGAGGTTCATGCGCATCCAGGCCGCCTACGAGACGCTCGGCAACCCGTACCGGCGGGCGCGCTACGACCTGGGGAGGTCCTGGCGGCGGGCGGCCGTCCCCGAGCCCGCGAAGGCCGAGCGGCCCCCCGGCTCGCGCGCGCGGCTGCTGATGCTCGTCGGGGCGCTCGTCGCGCTGCGGGGCTTCGCCGGCTACTTCCTGTTCCCCGAGGACGCCTTCTTCCCGCGATGGCTCCTGCCCGACGCCGGCCGGGACGCGAGCCTCCGGCTCTACGTCGTCGGCCTGGCGCTGGTGTTCATCGCCGCCGGGCTTCGGCGCACGCGGCCCGATTAGTCGGCGAGCAGGGCGGAGAACGCGGAGGGGAAGGCGCGCAGCGCCTTGATCGTCCAGCGGGCCAGCCCCGGCCGCCGGCTCATCGCGAGCGCGAAGCGGGCGAGCCGCTCCTTGGGACGCACGAGCCGCCGTCGCCGGCGCGTGTAGCCGCCGGGCCGTCCCGAACCCGCGAGGGCCGCGGCCGTCTCCTCGGCCGCCAGCCGCCCGCCGCGCAGCGCGAGGCCGATGCCGTCGCCGACGAGGGGGTCCACCGCCCCGGCGGCGTCGCCCGCGGCGAGCCACGGCCCGTCCTCCCAGCGAGCCGACGCGGAGGCCAGCGGGCCGAGGCCGACGACCGGGGCGTCGAGCGACGCGCGCTCGAGCCTCGTCCTCAGCGCGGGGTGGGCCCGCGCCAGCCGCCAGAACGCGGCCTCGCGGCCCGAGAAATCGCGCGCGAGCGTCTCGCGCTCGAGCAGCAGCGCCGCCGAGACCCGGCGGTCCCCGGGCAGGGGCGTCAGGTACACCTCGCCGCCGTCGATCAGGAACACCTCGACGAAGTCCCCGCTGCCGACCCCCGTCAGCCGGGCCGCGAGGCCGTAGCGCTTGAGCTCGGGCTCCCGCCGCGGCACGCCGAGGGCCCGGAGCGAGGGCGACGCGGCGCCGTCGGCCGCGATGAGGCGCTCGGCCCGGAGCGTCCCGTTCGGCAGCCGCACGCGCACCCCGTCGCCCGCGCGCTCGACGCCGAGAGGCGCGGTGTTCAGGAAGACGCGCACGCCGCGCTTCTCCGCGGCCCGCCGCAGCAGGAGGTGGTCGAGGTCCTCGCGCGGCACCGCCAGGCCCTGGCCGTGGGGGAAGCGGGAGCGGGCGTGCCGCCCATCGCGCGTCGTCCAGGCGACCCCGCTGAACCTGCGGCCGAGCGCCTCGGCTCCCTCATAGACTCCGAGCTCCCTCAGGACCGCGACGCCCGCGGGGAGGATGCCCTCGCCGCAGGCCTTACGGCGGGGGAACGCCGCCCGGTCGATCAGGGCGACGGAGCG
Organism: Elusimicrobiota bacterium; assembly: GCA_016191335.1. Taxonomy (GTDB): domain Bacteria; phylum Elusimicrobiota; class Elusimicrobia; order UBA1565; family UBA9628; genus GWA2-66-18. Next base: position 15,739 of record JACPOW010000067.1, read on the forward strand.
GCCCGCGCGCGCCAGGTACATCGCCGCCGCGCAGCCCGCCGGGCCCGCCCCGATGATCGCGCAGTCGAAGGTCATGACTCGCGCAGGAGCAGGGCTTCGAGGGCGAAGCCGGGCCCGAGCGCGGCGAGCAGGCCCCAGGACCCGGGCCGCGCGGGCCGGGCCAGCGCGTCCTTCAGGATGAACAGCACCGACGCCGACGACAGGTTGCCGTGCCTTTTCAGGAACGCGCGGGACAGCCCCGCCGCCCCGTCGGGCAGGCCCATCGCGCGCTCCCCGCACAGGACGGCGCAGGCGGCCCCGTCGCCGAACAGCGCCGCGGCCACCAGCTGGGTCATCGTCCCGTCGCGCGGGAGGAAGGTCAGGCTGCAGAGCTCGACCGACAGCACGGCGACCGTCTCCTCGGGATGGCCGCGCAGGTATTCAAAGGCGCGGGACAGCGCCACCGCTCCGCCCGCGCAGCCGACGCCGAACAGCGGCGTGCGCTTGAGCGTCCGCCGGAAGGGGAGCGACTGCGCCAGGTGGGCGTCGAGGCTCGGGGTCAGCAGCCCGGTGGTCGTGACGCTGAACAGATGGGTCAGCTCCGAGATCCCGACGCCGGCCTGCTCGAGCGCGGACAGCAGCGCCCGCCGCGCCAGGCGCTCGGCGTGAGGGAAATAATCGGCGTTCCGTTTCGCGAAGGGGACGCCGGCGAAATAGTAATCGGGCGCCTCGACCAAGGCGCGGGTCTCGACCCCCGCCCGGTCGAACAGGCCCTCGCGCCCGTCCGCCTCGGTGCCCGCGAACGCGGCGGCGCAGCGGGCGCGCAGCGCCTTCTGCTCGTAGCGGAACTCGGGCACGGCGGTCCCGACGGCCAGCACCCGCGCCATCAGACCTTCTCTCCGGCCAGGCTCAGGCGGAAGAACGGCCCGCGCCGCACGCGCAGGTACTTCAGGCCCGCGCGATGCGCCGCGGCCTCGAGCTCCTCGGGCAGGAAAGAGCGCCGCACCGACAGCGGCCCGTCGCAGCGCGACACGCGCCCGGCCAGGCAGGTCAGCGCCCGCACGCCGGCGTACGCCGCCGCGCAGCGCCTCAGGTCGCTGAAGAGCAGCCCTTTCTCCGCCAGGCCGTCGCACATCTTCAGCGACTCCTCGAGCTCGGCCGGCGGCAGATGATGCAGGAACAGCGAGCCCAGGACATAGTCGAAACGGCCGCCCTGCTCCGCGAACTCGCGCAGGCTCCCCTGCATCAGCCACAGGCTCTCCTCGCCCTCCGTCCGCGCGCGGGCGAGCTCGAGTATGCGCTCGTCGATGTCGATGCCGGTGATCTTGATGTTGAAGCGGCGCTGCCGTCCCCAGTTCAGGATGCGCAGGGGGATGTCGGCCGCGCCGGTCCCGACGTCGAGCATGGTGATGATCCGGCGCTTGTCCCAGGCCCGGCTCCAGACCTCGAGCCGTTCGCGCATGACGGCCCAGCCGCCGAGGAAGGCATTGGAGGTGGAGAGGAAATCCAGCGCGTCGCTGAGCTCGGTCGCGCTCGGCGTGCCCGAGTCCATGAGCTCGGGCTCGTCGCACCGGCGCTCCAGCGCGGGGATGAAATTCATGCCCCCACTATAACCCGCGGTCCTTGTCCGCGCCTTAGCGGGGAGGTAAAGCTTTCGTCCCGGTTTTTTAGGCCGTCGCGGGGCGCAGCTCGCTGACCTTGGATCGGTAGAACAGCAGCACCTTCCTGACGTAGTCCCGCGTTTGCGCGTACAGGCGGCGGCGCGCGAGGAAGCGCGGCCCGGCGTTGTACGCCGCGACGATGCGCTGGATCAGCCAGGAGGGGGCGTTCCGGTACGAGACGCCTTGGAGGTGATACTTCCTCCACGCGCGCTCGAACAGGTGCACCAGGTACAAGGTCCCCGCGCGGAGGTTGGCCTCCGGCTCGTAGAGGGCCCGCCCCGACACGCCCATGTCCTCCGACGTCGCGGGCATCACCTGCATCAGGCCCAGCGCGCCGGCGGGCGACTTCGCGCGCGCCGTGAACTCCGACTCGGCCGCGATCACGGACTTGACGAGCCTCGGGTCGAGGCCGAGCGCGTCCGCGTGCCTCTGGATCATCGCGTCATAGCCGTTCGTCTCCGGCCGGACCATCAGGCGGTCGAAGGTCCGCTCGAAGGGCGGCGGCGGCACCGACGGGATCTCGAGCACGAAGGGGACCGCGGCCGGCGTCCGCTTCGGCAACGGCTTCGGCCGCGCCGCGGGGAGCTCGGGCTTGCCGGACACCTCCGGCATGGCGAGGAAGGCGCGGTGCGCGCCCGCGTCGAAGAAACGGCCGAACTCGGCCCCGGCGAGGCCGAAGGCCTGGATGGAGTTCAGCGCGAGCAGGGTCTCGGGCGCGGGGTTGGTGAGGGCGGAGGTCGGGACGGCGAAGACGAGGACGGCGGCGAGATACGCGGAGGCTTGCATGTGTACAACTCCAGACCGGCCGCGCGATGCGCGGCCAAGCATTCCTCGGCGGACGGGGATGTTAGTACATCAACGGCCCAGGAGCCTAAAGGTCTTTGGGTCCATTTTGAAAATGGGCCTTATGGGGCAACGGCGGGCTTCGACGCCCGGGCGAGCGCCCAGGTCAGCAGGAGCAGCGCCGCGATGAGCGGCCCGACCGCGAGCGCCAGCAGGGGCAGGCTCGCGATCCCGGCGCCGGCGAGGAGCTTGCCGAACGCCCACAGGCCGAGGACGAGGGCGACCGACGACGCGCTCTCGAGCACCGCCGTCGCGTCGTCCACCTTGCCCTTCGGCGCGCGCGATTGGAAGAAGCTCTCGAGCTTCAGCTTGGCGACCACTTGGGGGATCCCGAAGAGGAACAGCGCCAGCGCCGGCAAGGTCAGGCTGCCCCAGAGGGGTCCGACCGGCACGGCCAGCGCCGCGAACAAGGTCATGCCGAGCGCGCAGGCGACCGTCCACCTCAGCATCGAGGTCCTCATCGCCGCGGCGTCGCGCTCGCGCCTCTGCTGGCGCATCGTCCACAGCCCCGCGACGATCCCGCCCAGGCTGTACAGGCCGATCATCATCCCGCCGTACGCCGCGGCCAAGGTCTCGTTCCCGGCCCCCGCCAGGTGCAGCGCGAACGCCGGGGCCATGAACCAGTACACGAGCGAGATCGGCACGTACACGAGCGAGTAGGTCAGCACGCTGTAGCGCAAGGCCGGCGTCCTCACGACCTGCGAAGCTCCCTCCTTCAAATGCTCGAAGTAGGTGCGCAGCGAGCCTTCGCCGGGGCCGGGCAGGCCGTTGCCGTCGAGGCCCGAGACCTTGCCGGGGAACTTCAAGGTGAGCGCGACCAGCCCGATCGAGAGCGACATCGCGACGGGGAACGCGATCAAGGCGGGGATGAACCCGGCCGACGCGACCAGGGCCCCCGTCGCGATCGGCACGATGGTCGCCACGACCTCGATCACCGTCTGGCGGGCCGCCTTGAAATGCTCGAGCTTCCTTTGATCCTGGTTCAGGAGCACGGCCGGTATGCTCTTCTCCGTGATCAGAGCGACGCCGAGCAGGACCGCGTCCACGGCGAACAGCGCCACGAGGCCGCCCAGGCTCAGCCAGCCCGCCGCGAGCAGGCCCGCGATCAGCCCGCCCGTCGCCACGCGCAGGCCGGCGCTCCACATGTACGCGCCTTTGAGACCGAGCTTCTTGGCGACGATGGGCGCGGCGATGGTGCCCGCGAGCTCGGCGAGCGCGGCGGTCATGCCCACGTCGGCCACCACCGACGCGCTGCCGAACACCTTCGCGATCAGCGGCGGCAGGCCGGCGTTCTGCGCCTCGATGCCGACCTGGGCCAGGATCAGCGCCACCAGGAAGAAGGCCAGCGGCTTGGAGAAGCCGAACCAGGTCCTCGCGCGCGTCTCGCTCGGCGGCTTGGGCGGCTCGTTCGGCGCTCGGCGACCGCGACGGGCGCCTCGGCTTCCTTCTCGTCGAAGGCGGCCCTCAGCTCGTCGAAACGTTCTTGGACCGCGAGCGCCTTCTCCGGCGTCGGCGCGGCGGGCAGCGGCGCGGCGGGAGCGGCTCTCACGGGGAGGAGGGCCCGGGCGGCGCGGACCGGCTGGACCGCCGCCAGGCGCGCGGCCATCACGGCCGAGGGGACCGGCGCCAAGGACGGGACCGCGAGCGTGGAGCCGAGGCCCGGCGCGCCCAACGCCGAAGGCGAGAGCGTCGGCGCCGTCAGGCTCGGCGTGGAGAGGGGGGCGAGGCCGAGCCCGCCGACGGGAAGGGCGGCCGCCCGTCCGGAGACGACCTGGGCCTGGGCGGCGGGGGACCGCCCCAGGACGAGCGCGAGGACGATGGAGACGGCGGCTCTCACGCCCTCATCATAGGGAATGCGCGGGCGGGATGATTGAGCCGAAGGTCCCCTTTCCCGGACGCCAATGGTCCTACGCGGCGCGTTCCCATTGACGGCCGGCGGCCGCGCCCTTACACTGACGGGATGGACGCGCCGCGCGGCGAGCTGGCCTCCCGGACCCGCTTCATGGCCGCCGCCGCGGCCGGGACGGCGCTCGCGCTGCTGGGCGTCTACGCCGGCCTCGGCGTCCACGACGGGTTCGGCGACTGGGACCTCCACCGCGTCGGCCGCCGGTTCCTCCGCTTCCTGCCCTGGGTCCTCGCTCTGAGCGCCCTCGGCGGCGCTCTCCTGCGCGGGTTCTACGCGCGCCTGCTGACCGGCAAGCCCTCCGGCCTCGGCGTCCTGGGCACCATCGTCCGCGCCTTCGCCCATTTCCCGCTGTACGGCGGGGTCGCCCTGTTCTCCATCATGTTCGGCTTCGCCGTTCTCGGCCTGCGCGCCGCGCCCCACCGGCTCCTCGGCGGCGAGCCGCCGGGGACCTCCGACGAGACCCTGACGAGGTGGCTCGGCACGCCGATCTGGTTCGTCATCATGCCCTTCAACGCTCGATTCTTGGCCGATGAATAATCGAAGTCGGCGACGCGGCCCGCAAACCCGTCCATGCGAGAATGGAACTCGTCCCGGGTCACCATCTTTTCCTTGATGTGGCCGCGGATGTCGGCCAGCTCCGCGGTGTGATGGGCCAAGGTGATGGCGATGGGGCGGAACAGGTCGTGGATCTCCGCCCGGAATATCGCGAACTCGGCCTTCATGTCCGCTTTCGTCGCGAAGTTCATCTCGAGCTTCGTCGCGAGGTCGGCCAGATCGGCCTTAGTCGCGAAGGCGCTCAGATCGGCCTTGGTGGCGAAGCCGCGAAGGTCTGATTTCGTCGCCGGCAGGTGACCGTCGTCTCTCATCTCGTCGGTCATTATACCCTCGCCTCCATCGAGCGGCAAGGGCCGGAAGTCCCATGGCGATCCCGTTTCTTCGACCGCATCTTCTCCTGGATGGCGGCGAGCTTCCCCTCGATGCGGTCCAGCGCCGCCAGGATCATCAGGCCGTCCAGGCCGCCGCCGATCAAGGTCGCGGCGGACCAAGTCTTTTTATCGTTCATCGGTGCACCCCCTTCTCTACAGACGATCGAGGGGCCCGAAAAGTTGCATCAACCTGCCAAAATGGCAGGTAAAAAATTTGGGCAATAAAAAGGCCCCTGGATTTCTCCAGGGGCCTTTTTAAGACCTATCTTCAGTAGCGGTAGTTGTCGGGCTTGAACGGGCCTTCCACGGGGATGCCGAGGTACTCGGCCTGGCCCTTGGTGAGCTTGGTCAGCTTCGCGCCGAGCTTGCCGAGGTGCAGCGCCGCGACCTTCTCGTCGAGGTGCTTCGGCAGCAGGTACACCTGCTTCTTGTACTTGCCCGTGGCCTTGTTGCTCCACAGCTCGATCTGCGCCATCACCTGGTTGGTGAACGAGCAGCTCATGACGAACGACGGATGCCCCGTCGCGCACCCGAGGTTGACGAGCCGTCCCTCGGCGAGCACGGTCACGACCTTGCCGGAAGGCCACACGAACTGGTCCACCTGCGGCTTGATCTCCGTCTTCTTGAGCTTCTTGTCGGAGGTCATGGAGGCGATGTCGATCTCGAGGTCGAAGTGGCCGATGTTGCAGACGATGGCCTGGTTCTTCATCGCGTCGAGGTGCTTGCGCAGGATGACGTCCTTGCAGCCCGTGGCGGTGACGAAGATGTCGCCGATCGAGGCGGCCTCGTCCATCGTGATGACCTCATAGCCTTCCATGCAGGCCTGGAGGGCGTTGATCGGGTCGATCTCGGTGATGAGCACGCGCGCGCCCTGGCCGCGCAGCGACTGCGCGCAGCCCTTGCCCACGTCGCCGTAGCCGGCGACGACGGCGATCTTGCCCGCGACCATGACGTCGGTGGCGCGCTTGATGCCGTCGAGGAGGGACTCGCGGCAGCCGTACAGGTTGTCGAACTTCGACTTGGTGCAGCTGTCGTTGATGTTGATCGCGGGCGTCAGGAGCGTGCCGTTCTTGAGGCGCTCGTAGAGGCGGTGCACGCCGGTGGTCGTCTCTTCCGAGAGGCCGACGATGTCCTTGGCCATCTTGGGGTACTTGTCGAAGACCATGTTCGTCAGGTCGCCGCCGTCGTCGAGGATCATGTTGAGGGGCTCGCCGGAGGGGAACTTGAGGGTCTGCTCGATGCACCAGTCGAACTCCTCGGCGTTCATGCCCTTCCACGCGAAGACCGCGGCCTTGCCGGCCTTGGCGATGGCGGCGGCGGCGTGGTCCTGGGTCGAGAAGATGTTGCAGGAGGACCAGCGGACCTCGGCGCCGAGCTCGAGAAGGGTCTCGATCAGGACGGCGGTCTGGATGGTCATGTGCAGGCAGCCCGCGATGCGCGCGCCCTTGAGGGGGAGCTTGCCCTTGTACTCGGCGCGCAGCGCCATGAGGCCCGGCATCTCGGACTCGGCGATGGTGATCTCTTTGCGGCCCCAGTCGGCGAGCGTGATGTCTTTGACCTTGTAGTCGTTCTTCATGGCGGTGGCGGTGGGCATCGTATCTCCTGTTTGTTGCGGAATCGGATGGTAATTATACCAGATTCACGACGAGGAACTACCTCTCCAGCATCATCTTGTCGACGGCGCGCTTGGCGGTCTGCAGGTCCACACCGTAGAGGCGGCGGTACAGCTGGATGGCCTCGATGAACTGGTTGTTCTGGACCATTTTGATGATGGCCGCGCGGCCCTGATCGACCGGGAGCTTGGCCTGGCGTCCGGCGTTCTGGCGGGCGGCCTCCTCGGCGGCCTCTTTGAGGGCTCCGAGAAAGCCAGAAAAACTCGGCTGTTCGTCCGCTTCGGGCTCCTCCCCGGCTTCCTGGACGCCGGGCAAGGGGGCCTGAGGGCGGCCCGAGAGCGGGTTGACCGTGATAATCTCGGTCGAGCGCTTATAAAGGATGATGAAGGCGACGGCCACGAAGCCGATGAGGATCCACATCGGCGCTATTATAGCGGAAGCTTAGTCGTGGGGGTGCAGGATCGCGTCGATCTTCTCGGCGGCGACGGGCATGTTCAGGCGGATCCAGAAGAGGACTTCCTCGGGCTGGGGGGCGGGGCGGCCGGGCTTTTCGGCGGCCATGAGCTGGTGGGCCATGGTCATCTGGGCGGGGGAGATCACCGAGGCGATCGCCTGAGCCACGATCTTGCGGCGCGAACCGTCGAGGGAGACGAGGGTCATCATGCAGCTATTGTAGCGGGAAGGGGGAGGAGGCTCCTATGCGCATGGTCATCAGCGGTTGTTACCCGCGCTCAATAGGTCGTTGTACCCAAGATGGCGGGGGGCCTTTTCGAGCGCGGACTATCCTTGAGGATAGCCGGCGGTTCGGGCATAATAGGCTATGCCCCAATTCGAATTCCTCCGTCAGGACTACCTCGGCAACTCGGTGACCGAGTACATGCTCGCCGCCGCGACCTTCGTCGCCGTGATCGCGGGGTTCCTGATCGGACGGCGGGTGCTCATCGACCGGCTGCGCGCGCTGGCGAAGATGACGGCGACGGACCTCGACGACATGGCCGTGGGCATGCTCGAGAAGGTCCGGGTGCCGGAGTGCTACCTGATCGCCTTCTACTTCGCGCTGCGACCGCTCGAGGTGCACGCCAAGTTCGACCGGGCGCTGCACGTCGCGGTGGTCATCGTCGTGGCGTACCGGCTCGTGACGATGCTGCAGGCGGCCGTCGGCTACGGCGTGGAGAAGATGATCCTGGCCGACGCGGGGAGCGAGGCGAACCGCGGGACGGCGCAGACCGTGACCCTGGCGGCTCAGGCCGTCATCTGGCTCGGCGCGTTCCTGTTCGTGCTGAGCAACCTCGGCTTCAACGTGACCTCGATGATCGCCGGCCTCGGCATCTCGGGCATCGCGGTCGCGCTGGCCGCGCAGGCCGTGCTCGGCGACCTGTTCTCGGCGGTCGCGATCTACCTGGACAAGCCGTTCGTCGTCGGGGACGCGATCAAGGTCGGCGACGCCGTCGGCACGGTCGAGCTCATCGGCGTGAAGACGACCCGCGTGCGCTCCCTGAGCGGGGAGCTGCTCGTGTTCCCGAACTCGGCTTTGACCAGCTCCCGCATCCAGAACTTCCAGCAGCTCACCGAGCGGCGCTCCCTGGTCGCCTTCCAGCTGCCCGCCGACACGGCGCCGTCCCTGCTGCGCAAGGTGTCGGGCCACGCGCGGTCGGCGGTGGCCAAGGCGAAGGGCGCTCGCTTCGAGCGAGCGCACCTCAGCGGCGTGCGCGAGGGCTCGCTCGAGTTCGAGCTGGTGTTCTACGTCGGCGGCCAGGACTACAGCGCCTTCATGGACGCGCAGGAGGCGGTGATCCTGGACCTGCTCGAGAGCCTGCGGCTCGAGGGCGCGGTGCTCACCGGCCCGTCGCGGCGCGTGACCTCCGGCCACGCGGCCTCGTGAGCCGCCTCCCCTCGATCTACGCCGATCCGGCGCTGTACGACCTGGTCCACGCCGAGGGCACCGACGACGAGGTCTGGCTGTTGACCCACCTGGCCGAGGTCCACGGCTGCGGCGTCAAGACCGCTTTGGAGCCCGCGTGCGGCACGGGGCGCTACCTCGCGGGCCTGCTGCGCCGCGGCTGGACGGTGGAGGGCTACGACCTGGCGCCCGGGATGCTCGCCTTCACGCGCAAGCGGCTGGCGGGCTGGGGGAAGCGCGCGAGGCTCGCGCGCGGAGAGATGACCTCCTACCGGCCCAAGGGACGCTTCGGGCTGATCCTCAACGTGCTCTCGACCTTCCGCCACCTGATGACGGAGAAGGACGCGCTGGCGCACTTGAAGCTGATGGCGGGCGCGCTCGAGCCGGACGGCATCTTCATCCTCGGGCTGGACCTGTCGATCTACGGGCAGGACGAGCCGGACGAGGAGGTGTGGGAGTGCCGGCAGGGCGGGCGCACGGCGAAGCACGTCGTGATGAGCATCCCCGCCGAGCCCGGGACGCGCCGGGAGCGCATCATCAACTTCGTGACCACGCCGAAGGGCGGGAAGGAGACGGTTCTGGAGTCCTCCTACGACCTGCGCTCCTACAGCGCCGCCGAGCTCGCCTCGCTCATCGAGAAGTCGCCGCTGCGCGTCGAGGCGGTGTACGGCTACGACGGCAAGCCCGCGGTCCTCGACGGGCCCGAGCGGGCGCTGTGGCTGGTCCTCAAGAAGAAGTAGGACTGTTTCCGGGAACAGCCGGCTATGCGGTGAAGTCGAGGAGGATCGGCGCGGGAGACCCGCCGAGGAGCCCCAGGCGGCGCGGCCCTTTCCAGAGCTCGAGGCCCGCGGGCGCGCTGACGACGCGATCGGCGCTTCGGAGCTTCGCCAGCAGGCGCGGCTCGATCAAGGAGAACGGGGGCTCGACGGCGGAAAAAGCGACGCCTTCGGCGCCGGACTTCTCCCGGGCGAGCACGGCGAAACGGCTCCAGTCCCAATACACGACGGGGCGGCCCAGGCAGGCGCGCAGGGCGTCCGCGAGCTCCGGGGCGGCCGTGCGGGCCGTCCTCCAGATCCTCGCGGCCTTGGCCAGGCTCGCGGCGCAGCGGTACGAGCACGGATGCCACGGGATCAGGTTGAGCAGGTCCAGGTCGAGGCCGGGGTTCCTGGCGAACAGCTTCTGGCGGCGCGCGCCGGACTGGACCGACGGGACGCGCGAGTAGAAGTAGAAGAGGTCGTTGAGCGCGAACGGCAGCGCCTTCTTTCCCCGCGTGTGGCGCAGGATGGAGCGCACCAGGTCGTCGTCCTTCTTGTCGACGACGTGGGAGTAGTACCAGCGCGTGCAGCACGCCGGGTAGCCGAGGCTCCGGCCCGGGTTGAGGTATTCGCCGCCCCACAGCCGCGCGGTCCTCTTCAGCGCCGCGGCGTCCCGTCCGATGAGCACGCCGAGGCGCTCGCCCGGGATGACGAGCTGCTTCAGCCGGAGGCGGCGGCACAGCTCGTCGAAGGCGGGCAGGTCGGCCTCGCTCGCCCAGCAGTGGATGACGGGCTTGACCCCGGCGAGCAGGGCGATGGCCTCGATCGGGAGGTTGCCCAGCCGCGGGACGCGCAGCGGCCCGCCGGGGACGGCGAGCTCGACGAAGGCCTTCGTCCCGGAGCCGCCGCCGGTCTCGATCTCGGCGAGGAGGAGGCGCGCGGCCTCGTGGCCGGGCTCGCGCTTGAGCGCCGCGCGCAAGGTCCTCGCGGCGTCGAGCAGGCGGCCCCCGCGGTGGAGGAGCCCGGCGAGGTCGAGGTAGGCGGGAAGGTGGCCGGGGTGGAGGCGGATCGAGGCCTCGAACGCGGCGATCGCCTCCGGGACCTCGCCCACCGCGAGATGGGCGTGGGCCGCGAAGCAGCGGGCGTCGGCGCGGTCGAAGCCGAGGCGGAAGGCGGCGCGGAACTCGGCGAGGGCCTCGCGCGGGCGGCCGGCGTTGAAATGCGCGGCGCCGCGCGCGACGAGCGCCTCGGCCTTCTTCTTCACCGGGCTTCGGCGGCGCGGCGCTTGAGGAGCGCCAGCACGCGCTTGGAGAAGGCGGCGTAGGAGGCGGCGCCCTCGGCGGAGCGCAGGCGCGCGATGTCGCGCTCGATGACGGGGATGAGCGCGGCGGCGGTCTTCGAGCGCTTGGAGCGCTTGACCTGCTCGGCCAGGTCGTCCTCGAGCTGGTCGATGGCGTCCTCGAGCGACGAGGCGCCGAGGAAGATCGAGCCCGGGACGGCGGCCTGGATCAGCGCGATGAACTTCTCCGGGCCCTGGGCCAGGAGCTCGAGCGCCTGGCGCGCGAAGGTGCCCTTCGGGGGCTTCAGGCCGAGCTCGGCCATCATGTCGAGGTCCTGCAGGTGGGCCTCGATCTCCATCTCGAGGGCGTTGGACGGCACGCCCTGGCCGTGCTGGGCGACGTGGGTCAGCTCGTGGACGATGGTGCCGGCGAGCTCGGCCTCGCGGCCTTTCCGGAACAGGTCCTTGTGCAGGCGCATGTTCTTGGCGAGGTAGTCGTACTCGCCGTAGTTGCGGCCCAGGTCGAGGACGAGGATGGGGAGGGTGCGCCCGTCGGCGGCGAGGGTCTTCTCCGCCCGGTCGAGCGCGCGGCGTCCGGCGCGCGTGGTGCGGGCCAGGGCCACGGCGCGGTCGAGGGCCGCGGCCACCGCCGCGTCGTCGGTCTCGAGCCAGGGGGCGAGGCGCTCGCTCGCCGGGGCGTCCGCGAGGCCCGCGAGAGGGACGGCGAAGGAGGGGGACGCGTCGAGGTCGAGATCGAGCTCGGGGATCCGCAGGCCGTCCCAGAAGGCGTTGAGGGAGCGGGCGGCGTGGAGGGGCTCGGGGAGGTCGGGGAAATCAGGGGAGGCGGCGGCGACGGCGAGGGCTCGAACGGGGACTAATGCGACCGGCAACGGCGACGGCAACGGATTGAGTGATGGTGATAAGGACAACGACGGCGACAACGGCAACGGAACGGATTGGAACGACAAAGATCGAGGATTCGCGGGAAGACCGGAATTCAGGACGGAGGGAACGGAAAGAGACGGGATCGGCGAGGAGGGCAGGGAGATGACCGTCGCCGAGCAGAACGGCGATAAGGACATGAAAACACACGCCAAAACGGCTTTGGCACGGGTCATTGATTGAGTGTAACCGACCGGAAGTCCGCTGCCTCGGCCCAAATGGGTACCTGCCTCCTCGGCAATGGACCTATCCGTTTATGGGGAGACGCGGAACCAATCCGCGAGCGCGAGCTCGTCGGCCTGGGGGGCGGCGGGCTGGGGGAGGAGGGACTTCACCGGGCCCGCGCCGCGGCGCGCGGCGCTCTCGAGGACGCCCGCCTTGAAGATCACGTGGCCGGCGCCGGCGACGACGAGCACCGTGCGGCCTTCGGCGGCGATCGCGGCGGCCTTCTCGCCCATCGTCTCGTTCCAGACCGCCATCGCCTCGAGGCGGTTCTTGAGCTGATCGGGCGTCAGCGGGCCGTGGCCGGAGACGCTCTCCTCCACGTAGGCGCGGTAGCGGGCGTCGGCGCTCTGCTCGATCCTGAACGGCAGGCGCGCGCGGTCGGCCGGAGACAAGGAGGACAGCCCTCCTCGTGAGACGGCCTTGACCAAAGAGATCGGCGCGTTGAGGCCGTAGGCGGGGACGCCCGCGGCCTTCGCGGCGTCGAAGATCGGCTTGTACAGGGCGAAGTCGTAGCCCCAGTTCTTCTTCCACCAGACGGCGAAGCCGGCCTCGGACAGGGCGCCGGACATGAAGGAGTCGAGCACGGCCTGGTCCTCGAAGCCCACCATCTCGAAGGCGACCGCCACGCGCGGGTTCCTCGCGGCGAGCGCGGCGAGGACCTCGGCCTGGATCCGGTGATGGCCGGCGTCGTCGTGCGACTCGCCCACGGCGGCGACCCTCGCGGTGGCCAGGTCGGCGAGCGCGTCGTTCCAGGAGCGGGCCGCTCCCAGGGAGTCGTAGACGGCGGGCGCGGAGCGGACCGTGAACGCGGGGCCGACGGGGACGCCTTTGGGCGCGGTCACGGCGACGGGGGTCCAGGCGGTGCCGAAGGCCAGGGCGAGGGCGGGGAGGTCCATGGGGAGATTCTACCTCTAGAAAGGCTTGAACTCGACGACGACCATCTGCTCGTTGACCACGCCGTTGATCGAGCGCCCGTCGGCCTCGCCGAAGGCCTCGATGGAGTCGCCGACGGTCTTGGCCCACTCCTTGTAGGAGTTCCCCGGCCAGGCCAGGATCTCCACGCGCTCCGGCCGGTCGAACTGGTCGTTCAGGTCCCGGCGCAGGTCCGCGGCCGAGCGCTCGGTCTCCTTCATGATGACGATGCGGGCCCGGGGCATGCGGCGCGTGACCTTGGTGAGCTTGTTCATCGTGACGGTGCCGCACTCGATCCAGACCGTGGCCTCGCCGGCGTCGTCGACGGCGAGCAGGTCGGGGAGGAACTCGAAGTTGGCGAGCGCGGGCGTGTTCGTCGTGGCGTCCACCATCGCGTTGTCCTTCCAGAACAGGATGAAGGCCGCGATGCGGTGGGCGAGGTGGTCGTCGGGCTCGCTCGGGCCGGAGACGAGGTAGGGCTTGCGGGTCTCGCCGTTGAAGGTGAGGTCGCAGCGGATCTTCACGCGGCCCTCTTGAACGGCCGGCCGAGGAGCGCGAACAGGTCGAGCGCGCCGGGGTCGCGCGCGCCGTCGAGCCCCAGGGCCATGGTCTCGTGCGGCTCGCGCGGCTGCGCGCGGTAGGTCCCGAACAGGCGGTCCCACCACGGGACGTTGAAGCCGAAGTTGGAGTCGGTCTCCTCCCGGCTCGGGCTGTGATGGACGCGGTGCATGTCGGGCGTCACCACGACCAGGCGCAGGAGCGCGTCGAGCGGGCCGAGGTTGATGTTGGCGTGGTTGAACAGGGCGGTCGCGTTGAGGAGGACCTCGAAGGCGACGACCGCGAGGAAGTGCGCGCCGAGCAAGGTCGCGCCGGCGATCTTGATCGCGGCGGAGATCAGGATCTCGCCGGGATGGAAGCGCACGCCCGAGCTCGCGTCGAGGTCGAGGTCGGTGTGGTGCACCGCGTGGAGGCGCCACAGCGCGGGGGACCAGTGGAACAGGCGGTGCTGGAGGTAGATCAGCAGGTCGAGGAGGAGCAAGGACAGCGCGAACTTGAGGGGGAAGTAGATCGGCCACTGGTTCAGGAGCCCGAACCGGACCGCCTCGGCGTTGTAGGAGGCTTCGACGACGGTGATGGGCAGGAGCAGACGCACGACGGCCGTGCCGAGCACCGCCAGGCTCAGGTTCGCGGCCCAGCGCGGTCCCGAGGGGGCGGTCCGGACGCGGCGCGGGAGCAGGCGCTCGGCCAGGGCGCAGACGAGCAGCGCGCCGAGGAAGACGCCGAGCCGTATGCGGGAGAAGTTGTTCACCGGCGGGTCCGGTGGAGCGCGCAGCCGGCGAGCCAGCGTCCGTCGCCCTTGAAGTAATGCTCCTTCTTCCAGACGGGCACGCGGCGCTTGATCTCCTCGATGACGAAGCGGCAGGCCTCGAAGGCCTCGGCGCGGTGGCCGGAGCCGGCGGCGATGGCCACGCTCGCCGTGCCGACCGAGAGGCGGCCGGTGCGGTGCGCGACGGCGACGCGGACGGGCCAGCGCTTCTCGGCGTCCGCGGCGATGCGGGCCAGCTCCTTCTCGGCCAGCGGAACGAAGCAGTCGTAGCTGACGGCCTTGACCCGGCGGCCGGCGTGCACGGCGCGGACCGTGCCCACGAAGGACGCGACGGCGCCGTGCTTGGGGGAGGACACCGCGCGGCACAGGGCCGCCGGGTCCAGGCGCGAGGCCGTCATGGAGGTCAGCCTCCGCATACGGGGGGGAGGACCGCGAGGCGGCCGTCCGGGAGCTCGTCGGAGGGGGAGAGGACCTCGTCGCCGGTGGCGAGGGCGCAGCCCGCGAGCAGCGGAGCCTTCGCGCCGAACGCCGACTTGAGGGCGGACATCGCCTGGCGCGCGGTCGCGGCCTTCGGGAGCTCGACGGCGACGGAGGAACCCAAGCCGGCGTCGCGCAGGCGGCCGTACAGCTCGATCTTACGCTTCATGCACCTCGACCTCGGCTCCGGCCTTCATGTGAGAGCCTTCCTCGGGGAGGACGGCCCATGAATCCGCCGACAACAACGAATGGATCTGGAAGGACGCCTGGCCGGGGAGGATCTCGACGGAGCAGTCCTCGAGACGCCTGGCTTTGTAGAAGCAACGGAGACCCTCAGGCTTATCGATCGGATTTTTCAAACGGCAACGGATCGGGGACTCTTCGGACTGGCCCAGCAATTCACGGAGGACCGGCGTCACGAAAAACTTCATGCCGACCACCGAGGAAACGGGATTGCCGGGAAGACCGAAGACGAAGCTGCTCTTGGGGAACTCGGCGAAGAGGATGGGACGGCCCGGCTTGATCGCGACCTTATGGAACACTGAGCGAAGCGGGGATGAAGTCCTTCTCGCCCATGGAGACCGCGCCGGTGGTCAGGATGATGTCGTAGCCTTCGGCGAGGATGAAGTCCATGCGCGCGGAGAACACGGCGGGGTCGTCGGCGATGAGGCCGTGGAACTCGAAATCGCAGCCCAGGCGCGCGCACTCGGCGGCGAGGTAGGCCGACGAGGCGTCGCGGATCTTCCCGGGAGTGAGGGGCTTGCCGGCAGGCACGAGCTCCGCGCCCGTGGAGAGCAGCGCCACTCGCGGCCTGCGGCGGACCGGGACCTCGGCGAGGCCGACGGCGGCCAGCGCCATCAGGTGCCGCGGCGTGAGGCGCGTCCCGGCGGGGCATACCTGCGCGCCCGCGCCGAAATCGTGCCCGGCGCGGCGGATGAAGTCGCCTTCGTTCGGGGTGCGGAGGATCTCCACCGCGCGGCCGCCGTCGAGCTCGCGGGTCTGCTCCACGGGAATGACGGCGTCGCAACCCGCGGGGATGGGGGCGCCGGTCATGATGCGCCATACGCCGGGTTCGGCCTCGCGTCGGGGAGGGTCACCCGCGAGGATGGTTCCCATCACCGGTAACGTCAAATGGGCGCCGGAGGCGCCAAAAGCCCTCTTGTGGGGCAAGGCGTAACCGTCCATGGACGAGTTGTCGAATGGAGGTATCGGCTCATGGCCGAATAACTCGGACGCCGACACGCGTCCAAGAGCGTCCCCCAAGGGAACGGTCACCGTCGGAAGCGCGGGACGCGCCAAGGCCGCTTCGGACAAAAGTTTGCGGGCCTCGGCGTATGGAATCATTAATGTTTTCCGTCTTTGGCGATATGGATCGCGTGGGGTAGTAAATCACCTAGGACGCATAAACCGTCGCGCACTCCGCCCGTGCTTCCAGGTAAAGAAACGACGACGCACGAGCCCAGTTGGCCGGCGACCGAACGAGACAACGGGGCCGTCTTCGGTCCGCCCGACGCCCGTAAAGATTCCCCGATGCCGGGGATAAGGCGGTCGCAGACCGCCATCACCGCTTCAGGCGTCACATCCCGGGATGAAAGGCCGGTACCCCCAGTCAGAACGACGACATCAACGCCGCGGGAAGCGCGGCGAATATGAGTCTCTATCGTCCGTTGGTCGTCGGGGCTTATAATGCGCTTTTTAACCGAGAACCCGATTCGTTCAAGGCCGGAGGCCAAAGCCGGTCCCGATTCGTCGCGGTAAATCTTCTTAAAGGCACGGTCGCTTACAGTGATCACGGCCGCCTTACCCAGCTTCAGGGCCTTCGCCGCCTTCGGCGGCGTTTTGACGGATTTGGGATGCGTCCAAAACCCCTTCTTACCGCCTGATTTATAATCCAATCGAACGGCAACGATCTCGAGGACCGGATCGACGGGCTTCAACAGATCGTAAAGGCACAGAAGCGCGACCGACGCCCCGGTGAGCGCCTCCATTTCCACGCCCGTTTTCGCCGCTACCGCGGCGGTGCACCGGACGTGCGCCCCTGGTAACGATGCATCGAGGGATATTTCAACGTCAACGGAGTCGAGCGCTATCGGATGGCACAACGGCAAGATGGAGGGTGTCTGTTTCGCGGCCATGATCCCGGCGGCTTGCGCCAGGGCGATGGCGTCTCCCTTCGGGAGACGCCCGCCCTTCAGCATCATGAACGCCTTGCGGCCCATCAAGATCGTGCCGACGGCCGCGGCACGGCGGTGGGTGACCTTCTTGGGACCAACGTCAGCCATGTTTATCATCTTATCCACCCATCATCGCGAAGTGCTTCGTATTCCCTAATTTCCCTTCGGGTAGATAATGCGAAACTTCCTTCAGCCCAAGGAGCGACTTCACTCGTTCCTGGAGTTCCGAAGCCTGTGCGTCGTCCTGCAGGAGCGATCGCAACGAGTGATCCGCCTCGGAGAACAGGCACAGGCGAAGGTTCCCCCGGCTGGTGACTCGCAATCTGTTGCAGGTCCCGCAGAAGTCCTTCGCGTAGGGCGCGATGACTCCCACCGAGCCGCGATAGCCGTCCTTGTGGAACTCCCGCGCCGGCCCGTCTCCCTCTTTCCGCGCCCTCTCCGTCCAGGCGTTCTCCCCCAGCCATGCGATCAGCGCTTCCGCCTTCAGATGATGCTCGGCGAAGAAATCCATGTTGTCCGCCACCGGCATCAGCTCGATGAACCGCACCGAGAGGGGGCGTTCCCGGGTCCGCTCGACGAACTTCCCGAACTCGTCGTCGTTGAAGCCCTTCATCAGCACCGCGTTGATCTTGGTCTCGAGGCCGAGCGCGAGGCTCGCGTCGACGCCGCGAAGCACCTCCCCGAGGCTGTCCTTGCCGGTCAGCGCGGCGAAGCGCGCGGGGTCGAGGCTGTCCACGCTGACGTTGACCGCGCCGACGCCGGCCGCCTTGAGCTCCGGCGCGAGGGCGGCCAGCCGGTAGCCGTTCGTGGACAGGGCGACGCGGCGGATGCCGGGCGTGCCGGCCGCCGTCCGCGCGATCTCGACGATGTCCTGGCGCACCGTCGGCTCGCCGCCCGTGAGGCGGACCTTCCAGAAGCCCAGCCCGGCGAAGGCGCGCACGAGGCGGGCGATCTCGGCGACGCTCAGCGGCGGCTCGGCCTCGGTCTTGTGATGGCCGTGCGGGAGGCAGTAGACGCAGCGGAAATTGCAGGCGTCCTCGACGGAGAGGCGGAGGTAATGGAAGGAGCGGCCGAAGCCGTCGACGAGCGTCACGGGGAGATTATACCCCTTACTTGAAGAGCTTGCCGCCGATGACGTCGCCGGCGATGACGCCGATCCCGGCGCCGATCAGCGCGCCGATGGGGCCGCCGAGGAGGAAGCCGAGCAGGCCGCCGAGTACCGCGCCCGCCGCGCCCGGGAGGTACTGGCGCGGCTGCAGCGGGCCGGAGCCCGTCTTCATCTTCTTGATGCTCGACATGAACTCCTCGTCGGGGTCCACGGGGGAGGGGACGTCGGCGATCAGGCTCGGGGTGCCGCCCTGGCGCGAGGACGGATCGAGCGCCGGGCGTCCGGCCCCTTCGCCGCCGGCGACCACGCCCCCCGTCTCGGGGGCGACGGCGCCGCCGCCGTCGAAGACGACGCCTCCGCGCTCCGCGGCCTCGGCGGCGTCGCGGGCCTGGTCGAGGGCGGAGTTCGAGGTGGACACGACGACCTCCTCGACGGGGACGACGGGCTTCTTCGGGGGCACCGGGGGCTTGCGGACCGGGGGCTTGGCCTGGGCCGGGGGATCCTTGACCACGACGGCCGGGGGAGCGGCGGGCTTCTCGGCTTCCTTCCGGCGCTCGGCCAGGGTCTGGGCGGCGGCGGGGGCCGCGGCCTTCCCGTTGCGGGCGAGCGGCTCGGGCAGGTAGGTCCCCAGGTCTTCGCGATATTTGTCGAAGATGCCGGCGACGACCTTCTTGGTGTACCAGGTCAGCTTGCCGTTGTTGTCGCGCAGGGCGTTGTCGACGGCGTCGAGGTACTCGATGAGGGTGTTCCGGTCGCCTTCCTTCATCGTCTTCAGGCGCCGCACCATGTAGGCGCGGGTCTGCGGGGTCATCAGCGCGCCGTAGTTCTTGTAGGTGCCCTCGAGGTCGGGGGTGGCGATCTTGACGTCGGTCTCGGCGAAGGCGACGATGCGGCCGCGCCACTTGTCGAGCACGAGCTTCATCAATTTCGGGTCGCCGGCGGCGAACTTCACGTCGCCGTTGAACTCGGCGGCGGCGGCGCCGTTGGCGAGCACCGCGGCGAGCATCGACTTCTCGTCGTCGCGGAGGAACGCCTCGACCGCGGCCACGGCGGCCGGGTCGCCGGCCGCGAGCGCCGGAGCGGCGGCGCCGAAGGCCAGAAGTCCCGCGAGGAAGACGCTTCGCATCATCGTCTGAGTATATACAGGGGGCGCGCCTCCGGACAGGTTCATTGGGCCCAAGCCCCCCGGGGCCGATGGGCCTAGGAATTAGTATTATTTCGGCCGTGAGGCTCGCGATTCCGCTTATCCTGGCGCTGCTTTTCGCCTCCGGCTGCGGAGGCGGGAAAGAGCGCCGCGCGGGTCCGCCGCCACCGACGCCGGAATGCAAGGCCGTCGTGCGCACGGCCAAGACCTGGCTTCCGGAGGAGGAGAAGGACCGGCCCCTGCCCAAGGACTGCTCGGATTTCGTCGGCAAGGTCTTCGCCGAGAACAAGGTCAAGCTGCCCCGCACCTCCGAGGCGATGTCCATCGAGGGGGAGGAGGTCGGCTCCACGCGCGAGCTGCGCATGGCCGACCTCGTGTTCTTCTCGGGCAAGAACGGCGGGCGCAGGATCGGCCACGTCGGCATCTACATCAACAACGGGATCTTCATCCACCAGGCGAACCCCGGCGAAGGCGTGCGCCAGGAGAGCCTGTACAGCGACTACTGGCGCAAGCGCTTCCTGCGCGCGCGCCGGATCCTCGACTAGCGAGCGACCTTGAGGTCCTTCGGTCCCACGTACAGGGACTGGGGCCGGATCAGCCGGTCCTGGGCGTGCTGCTCCATCACGTGCGCGCACCAGCCGGCCGCGCGGCCGCAGGCGAACATGGAGACGAACTGGTCGGGCTGGAGCCCGATCGACTGCAGGACGAGCGCGGTGTAGAACTCGACGTTCGTCTTGAGGTTTCGGCCGGGCTTGAGCTCCTCGAGGACCTTGATCGCGGTCTTCTCCACGGAGCGGGCGAGGTCGTAGAGATCGTGTTCTGCATGTGGGCGCCGGCCATCTCGGAGGCGGTCTTGGCCAGCACCTCGGCGCGCGGGTCGCGCACCTTGTACACGCGGTGGCCGAAGCCCATGATGCGGCGGCCCTCGCCGATCTCCTTGCGCAGCCAGGCCTCGGCCTTGGCCGCGGTCTTGATGTCGACGAGCATGTCGAGGACGGGGCCGGGGGCGCCGCCGTGCAGCGGGCCCTTGAGGGCGCCGACCGCGCCGGTCACCGCGCTCACCATGTCGGAGCGGGTGGAGGCGATCACGCGCGCCGTGAAGGTGGACGCGTTCATGCCGTGGTCGGAGACGGTGACCCAATAGGTCTCCAGCGCCTTGGCCGCCATCGGGTCCGGCTCGGTGCCGAAGGTCATGTACAGGAAGTTCGCGGCCAGGCTCAGGTCGGCGCGCGGCGCGATCGGCTCGAGGCCGGAGCGCAGGCGGGAGTGCGCGGCGATCACGGTCGGGAAGCGCGCCAGCAGGCGCTTGGCCAGCGCCAGGTCTCCGGCGGGGGAGATGTCGTTCGGGTTCGACACGTCGAGAGAGAGCGTGGCGCAGGCCATGCGCAAGGCGTCGATCGGCGGCGCGTTGCGGGCGGTCTTGATGATCTCGAGGGTCTCCGGGCGCAGCGCCCGGTAGGCGGCGAGGTCTTTCTGGATCCCCTCGGCCTCCTCCTTCGACGGGAGATGCCCGGTCCAGAGCATCATCGCGAGCTCCTCGATGGACACCTTTCCGGCGATCTCCTCCACGGGGTAGCCGCCGATGACGAGCACGCCGTTCTGGCCGTCGACCATGGACAGCCTGGTCTCGGTCGCGACGACGCCTTCAAGCCCGGCTTTGACCTGCGAGGCGGCGGGAACGGTGGGCGGGGTCATGTCGTGCATCCTCCGAGAACCTTTGAAAATCTCGACGACAATGATACTGCAAATAACGGTAAGCCTGACACCGTCCTTGGGTCCAAGGACTCCAAGTTCACGGGGTTTTGAACTCGGTCCTGGACCGAGTTGATACCGGCGCTTAAACGGCATGGCGCCTTGCGGCGCCAGGGTTTTCGCTTCGCGAAAACCTGAGGGTGAAGCGGTAGAATAGGCGGCCGAGAACCG
>JACPOW010000090.1 GCA_016191335.1 Elusimicrobiota bacterium
CCGGTTCTCGGCCGCCTATTCTACCGCTTCACCCTCAGGTTTTCGCGAAGCGAAAACCCTGGCGCCGCAAGGCGCCATGCCGTTTAAGCGCCGGTATCAACTCGGTCCAGGACCGAGTTCAAAACCCCGTGAACTTGGAGCTTGACATCCGCCCCTCAATCCGTGCTATACTATGGTTGTTCGCCTCCCAACGTCTTGGGGGGCGCGCTTTCTTAAGGAGTGGCTGCCGTGTTGAGCCACTTTTTTTATTGAGTTTTATTGGATTAAGACCATGGACGCCAAAGAGATCGAAGCGCTTCTGACCCCCCTCATCGAGCAGGAAGGCGGCGAGTTGGTGGACCTCCAGTGGCGCAAGGAAGGCCCCCAGTGGGTCCTGCGCCTGTTCCTGGACAAGCCGAACGGGATCACGCTGGACGACTGCGCGTACTTCTCGGACCGGGTCGGGGCGACCTTGGACGAAGGCGACAAGATCACGAAGTCGTACGTGCTCGAGGTGTCCTCCCCGGGCCTCGACCGCGTGATCAAGAAGGACAAGGATTTCGAGCGCTTCGCGGGCAAGCCCGTGAAGCTGCGGCTGAAGCTCCCGGAGAACGGCCAGCGCCGCTTCGCCGGGGTGTTGAAGGGCCTGAACGAGGGCAAGGTCTCCGTCCAGGTGGAGAAGGAACTGAAGGCGTTCGCCCGCGAGAACATCGACGAGCTCCGGCTCGACGACTCCGCCGCGGTCGATTTCTCGGAGGATTGATCTTATGAGCAAATCCGAACTGATGACGGCGTTGGAGCAGATCGCGCGTGAAAAGAATATTCCCGTGGATGAAATCCTGTCGATGATCGAGGGCGCCGTCGTGTCCTCCCTCCGCAAGCACGTCGGCAAGAACGCGGACATCCGCGCGTCCATCGACCGCGAGACCGGCGTCTTCTCCGCCGTCGTCGCGAAGAAGGTCGTCGACGAGGTCGTGGACCCCGAGCTCGAGCTCACCGAGGCCGACGCCCAGAAGATCAAGAAGGGCGCCAAGGTCGGCGACGAGCTGATCTACCCCGCGCCCGCGGCCGACTTCGCCCGCATCGCCGCGCAGACCGCCAAGCAGGTGCTGACGCAGCGCGTGCGCGAGGTCGAGCGCGACAAGCTGTACGAGGAGTTCAAGCCGAAGGAAGGCGAGGTCGTCTCCGGCTCCGTGCACCGCTTCGTCGAGCGCAGCATCATCGTCGACCTCGGCAAGACCGAGGGTGTGCTGCCCCCCCGCGAGCAGATCCGCCGCGAGCGCTACAACATCGGCGGCAACGTGCGCGCCGTCATCCTGCGCGTGGACAAGTCCCAGCGCGGCCCCGCGGTCGTGCTGTCCCGCGCCGCGGACCTTTTCCTGCAGCGCCTGATGGAGATGGAGGTCCCCGAGATCGCGGACAAGACCGTGGAGATCGTGCGCATCGTGCGCGACCCCGGCTTCCGCGCCAAGGTGATCGTCAAATCCAACGACCCCCGCGTGGACGCCATCGGCTCGTGCGTCGGCCTGCGCGGCTCGCGCATCCGCTCGATCATGAACGAGGTCGCCGGCGAGCGCATCGACCTGATCGCCTACGCCGAGGGCGTCGAGGAGTCCCTCGCCGCGGCCCTGGCCCCCGCCAAGGTCTCGTCGGTGCAGGTCATGGACCCCGAGAACCGCATCGCCGAGGTGCTCGTCGCCGAGGAGCAGCTGGCGCTCGCCATCGGCAAGGACGGGCAGAACGTGCGCCTGGCGCAGAAGCTCACCGGCTGGACCCTCGAGGTCAAGGCCGAGCCGGCGAAGCCCGCGGCGAAGGCCGCCGTGTCCGGCGCCGACGCGTCCCTGGCCACGCTCGAGGGCGTGGGCCCGAAGACGCTCGAGCTCCTGGTCAAGGCCGGCATCACCGACGCGGCGAAGCTCGCGGCGGCGACGGCCGAGGACCTGAAGGCCGCGGGCATCGGCGAGAAGACCGCCGCCAAGATCGTCGCCAACGCCAAAGCGACGCTCGAGAAGGCGTAGGCCTAGGCCCCGCCTAGGCCCCCGCCAATTTGCTATAATCGTCCGGTAATGGAAAAAAAGACCACGAAAAAGACTCCGGCGAAGAAGCCCGCCGCCGCGAAACCCGCGGCCGCCAAGGCCAAGGCCGCCCCCAAGAAAGCCGCCGCCAAGGGCACGGCCGCCGAAGTCCGCACGACGCAGGAGGAGGGCTCGATCGCGCCTCCCACCGCCAACCTGGTCTCCGCGTTCGCGATGTTCAAGAAGCGCAACGTGTCCACCGCCGGTCCGACGGTGACGCGCCTCGCCGCCGGCGCCGCGCTGCCGAAGCCGCCCGCTCCGAAGCCGGTCGTCCCCCCCGCTCCTCCCGCCGCGGCCGCGGCCGCGTCCGCGGCCCCCGCGCCCGTCGCGCCCGCGAAGCCCGTCGTCCCCGGCGCGCCCGTCGCGCCGAAGCCTCCCGTCCCCGGCGCGCCGGTCACGATCAAGCCCGCCGTCCCGGGCGCCGTGCCGCCGAAGCCCGCCGCGCCCGTCGCCGGCGCGCCCGCGGCCCCCGTCGCGCCGAAGCCCGCCGTCCCCGGCGCGCCGGTGCCGCCCGCGCAGAAGCCGCCGACGACCGGCGCGCTGCCGCCCATGCCGCCGAAGCCCGGCACGTCCGGCCCGCAGAAGCCCGTCATCCTGCGCCCCGGGGCGATCACGATTCGCCCGCAGATGACCCCGCGCCCCGGCGCGCCGCGCCCGCCGATGCCCGGCCAGCGCCCCGGCCAGCACCGCCCGGGCCAGGGAGGCGGCAACCGCCCCCAGCACCAGAACCGTCCGGCCGCGCCCGTCGCGAAGCCGCTCGAGCCCGGCCAGAAGCCCGCGCTCAAGAAGATCAAAGTGTCGTCGATGATCACCGTCCGCGAGCTCTCCGAGAAGATGGAGATCAAGACGAACGACGTCATCAAGAAGCTGATGGGCCTGGGCATCTTCGCCACGATCAACCAGCGCCTCGACACCGAGGCCGCGCAGGTCGTCGCCTCCGACTTCGGCTTCGAGCTCGAGGTCGTCGCGATGTACAAAGAAGAGGAGCTCGCGGTCGTCAAGGCCGAGAAGGAGGACCCCGCCAAGCTCAAGTCCCGCCCCCCCGTGATCACCATCATGGGCCACGTCGACCACGGCAAGACCTCGCTGCTCGACGCCATCCGCTCGGCGAAGGTCGCCGAAGGCGAGTCCGGCGGCATCACGCAGCACATCGGCGCCTATAAGGTCCACATCGACAAGGGCGACATCGTCTTCCTCGACACGCCCGGCCACGAGGCCTTCACCGCCATGCGCGCCCGCGGCACCAAGGTCACCGACATCGTCGTCCTCGTCGTCTCCGCCACCGACGGCATCATGCCGCAGACCATCGAGGCCGTCGACCACGCCAAGGCCGCCGGCGTGCCCATCGTCATCGCGGTCAACAAGATCGACCTGCCCGGCGCCAACCCGCAGAAGATCCGCCAGGACCTCTCCGGCATCGGCCTCCAGCCCGAGGAATGGGGCGGCAAGAACATCTTCGTCGACGTCTCCGCGAAGAAGCGCCTCAACCTCGACAAGCTCCTCGAGTCCCTGGCCCTCCAGGCCGAGATCCTCGAGCTCAAGGCCAACCCGGACCGCCCCGCCTACGGCGCCGTCCTCGAGGCCAAGATGGACCCGAAGCGCGGCGCCGTCGCGACCGTGCTCGTCCAGGCCGGCACGCTCAAGCTCGGCGACGCGTTCGTCGCGGGCCTGGCGCACGGCAAGATCAAGGCCCTCGTCGACGACAACGGCAAGCGCATCGAGTCCGCCGGCCCCGCGACCCCCGTCGAGATCCTCGGCGTCATGGGCACGCCCCAGGCCGGTGACGCCTTCACCGTCGTCGACAACGAGAAGGCCGCCCGCGACATCGCCGAGAAGCGGCGCCTGATCCACCGCGAGCAGACGATGGCCCACCAGAAGCACATGACGCTCGTGGGCCTGCGCTCCGCGATGAGCACCGGCGCGTCCAAGGCCAAGGACCTCAACATCCTCCTCAAGGCCGACGTGCAGGGCTCGCTGCAGGCGCTGCGCGACTCCCTCGAGGGCCTGTCCACGACCGAGTGCCGCGTGCGCATCATCCACGGCGCCATCGGCAACGCCAACGAGTCGGACATCCTGCTCGCCTCCGCCTCCGACGCGGTCACCTTGCTCTTCAACGCCGAGGTCGAGCCGCGCGCGGCCGAGCTCGCCGAGCGCGAGGGCGTCGAGGTCCGCAAGTACCAGGTCATCTACGACCTCATCGAGGACGTGAAGGCGGCCCTCGAAGGCCTGCTCGCTCCCGAGATCGTCGACGTCGTCGTCGGCAAGGGCGAGGTCAAGGCGCTGTTCAAGGTCAAGACCGGCGTCATCGCCGGCTCCGCCATCCGCGACGGCAAGGCCACCCGCGGCGGCCACATCCGCGTCCTCCGCGACGGCAAGACGCTGCACACCGGCAAGATCACCACCTTGCGCCACTTCAAGGACGACGTCAAGGAGATCGAGAAGGGCCAGGAGTGCGGCATCGGCACCGAGGGCTTCAACGACTTCGCCGTCGGCGACCTGCTCGAGTTCTTCGTCAAGGAATCGCGCACGCGGCGACTGTCCCAGTCGCCGCGCTAATAGGCGGCCATGTTCGAGAGAAACGACCGGCTTCGCGAGCTTTATAAAGAGCTCGTCTCCACGCACCTGCGCGAGGTCAAGGACCCCGGCCTCGTCGGCTTCATCACGGTCACCGACGTGGACCTGTCCCACGACCGCAAGACGCTCAAGGTCTTCTACTCGATCCTGGGCACCGACGCGGAGCGCGAGCGCGCCGCGGCGGCCCTCGAGCGCGCCGCCCCGTACCTGCGCGAGCTCATCAAGAAGAAAGTCTCGGTGAAGACCATCCCGAACCTGCTCTTCACCTACGACAACACGCCGAAGAAGGCGTCGCGCATCGACGAGCTCCTCAACAAGCTCGAGAAGGAAAAGAACCAGTGACGGGCGCGGGCGGCGTCCCCGTCGCCGGGATGCTCCTGATCGACAAGCCCGCGGGCTGGACCTCCCACGACTGCGTGGCCGTTCTGCGCAAGCTCTTCCCCCGCGGCACCAAGGTCGGCCACACGGGCACCCTCGACCCCCTCGCGACGGGCCTCCTGGTGGCGCTGATCGGCCCCTGCACGAAGCTCCAGGCGCGCCTGCAGGGCATGGACAAGACCTACTCGGGCACCATCCGCCTCGGGGTCAAGACCGACACCGGCGACATCACCGGCAAGACCGTCGAGGAGAAGGCTCTCCCGGCCCTGGACCTCGCCCGCCTGAAGGCCGAGTGCGCCGCCCTCGTCGGCACCGTGGACGCCCCCGCCCCGGCCTACTCCGCGGTGAAGCATCAGGGCCGTCCCCTGTACGAGTACGCCCGCAAAGGCCTGGAGGTGCCGGTGAAGGCCCGCCAGTCCGTGGTCCATTCCTGGGAGGCCCTGTCCTGGGACGCCCCCGAGCTGACGCATCGCCTGAGCTGCGAGAGCGGGACCTACGTCAGGACCCTCGCGGAGGTCCTCGGCGACAAGCTGGGCTGCGGCGGGACCGTCTCCACCTTGCGCCGCGAGTCCGTGGGCCCGTTCCTTCTCGCCGACGCCCTGCCGCTCGACGGGATCCGCGCCTTGCCCGCCGCCGAGCTCGCCCAGCGACTGCTGGCCTCCCTCCCGGTCCTCGAGAAGGCCCTCAAAGCCAAGCCATGATCACCGTGCGCGGCCGCGTGGTCCGCGGCGTGCGGGTCGGACGCAAGCTCGGCTTCCCCACGGCCAACGTCAAGGTCCCCGCCTCGGCTCGCCCGCCGAAGGGCGTCTGGAGGGTCCTGGCGAAGGGCACCACGCTCGGCGAGCGCCTCGGCGCCTGCAACGTCGGCGTGCGGCCCACGCTCGGCGGCGTCCGTCTCGTCGTCGAGGTGCATATCCCCGGCTTCCGCGGGAACCTGTACGGCCGCACCCTGACGCTCCGCTTCCTCTCCAAGATCCGTTCCGAGCGCCGCTTCCCCTCGCTGGCGGCGCTCAAGGCCCAGATCCGCAAGGACGTGGCGGCCTTGAACCGACGGTCCCCGTACGCTACAATGAACGCATGACCACGCTCAACGCCGACGGGAACATCCTCGGGCGCCTCGGCGCCATCGCCCTTCTCGTCGCCGCCGGCTACGGCCTCCACCGCCTGAACTGCTCCGGCGGCATGTGCCCGCTGATGAAGACTGACTCGTGCTGCGCCGACGCCGCCAGGACCGCCGTTCCCGCGCCCGTCCCCGCCAAGTAACCGGTTGCGGGCGATGTTTAGGCTTTAACGACGAAGTCGCCCGGCACGAATATATCCCAATTGGAAAGGATCGGCGTATAGCTCGGATCGGTGCTCGGCTTCATGTTCCCGCGGTGGCATAGAATGTCCAACTGATAGCCGTTGCTGAAGAGTATGGTGAGGTCGTAAAAGGGGCTGGTGACTTTGACTGATTTCAACGTCGAGCCCGCCAGCATTCTCCGGATGCTCGATCTCCTTTTCAACTGCTCCTTGAGCGGAGCGCCGTTATCCTCGCAGTCGGCGCTCGTCAGGACGATATCCCCCCCCTTCGATATGCGCCAGGAGGTCCAGACCAATAGAGAGAACTCAGGATCATTTTCGCGGAGATATCTCGGCCCCAAGGCCTCAAGTCTCTTCAGACGCGTAGACCCGGAAGGAGGGCGCGTTTTTTTGACCATTCTCCCCAGGTACAAGTTAAAAGAGCTCCCAACATTCCGCCCAGAAACGACGTGCCAGCAAGGTTTGCCAACGAGACTTCTCAACGTGCGTTTGGCCGTCTCTCCTGCTGATTTATCAGTCACGGATACCCCCTCTTCGTGGGGGACAACGATATTCCCCTCTCATCGCGATCTCTCTCGCGATCAATTCGATTTCCTCTTCTTCGTACTGTTGGTTGGTGATCAGATCATGCAGATGCTGGCGCTGACATTCATCAAGCTTATACTTCCTCACGAGGTAATCGATGAATTTGATGTCCGCTTTGCGATGGTTCGACATGGCCTTGATCAACCGCTGGTTGAAATCTTGGACTTTGCCTTCCCATAGTCCGACTTTCCCGCCCCACTCGTTCGATTTGGCGGCCGTGGGATAGTATAGTTCGTTGTTGTACTTCTCGACCGCCGTTTTAAACTCCGCGAACATCGCGTCGCGTCGCTGTACTAGCGGGAGAAGCCGTTTTTGTTCATTTATACACCAGTCATAAATGGTCTGTTCCACCGTGCCGCTACAGGTGGCTTTCCAAGCAACGATCGCGGGCTCAAGCCGGTCGATTTCCGCCTTGACGCGGCAGCCCTGGGCGTCCAGATCGTTGACGGCATTTTCCACCTTCCCCCAGTCCTCGGCGATTTCCTTCCCCTGGTTTAAAAGATTCTCCTGCCAGAGATGCAGTCCGGACCATTCGCCCAGATATTTCTGCCGCTGAGGATTGTCGAGCCTTCCGAATCGGGGATCGGCAAGATGTTGTTTCCCTTCATTGAAAATCGGATTCTCGTCGCTGCTTGGAGCTACCCCCGTTCCCGGGGTCATCGGCAAAAGCCCGCACCCGCGCAGGATCGGAGCAGGGGTTTGAGCGGCCGAAGGAGCGGGCAAGGTCGCCGAAATCATCGCGACAGGGACTCCTGCCGCGGTGGGAACAGCCGCGACCTGAGACCCTGTCGTCGCGAAATTGGAAGTGATAAAGCCTTTATTCCAGTAAACGCCGCGCAGGCTGCTGCGATCTGAGGACTGAGAGATGGAAATACGCCCGACCCGCGAGGGGCGATCATTGCTCGCCTGCTGTGCTCGGCCCAGAGCGGGGCGAAAGCTGAATGCGAAAAGCACGCCCCATAACGCTGCGGGCGGGAAGCGGCGTAGGCATTTCATCGGCTTCATAAGTACACTCTCCGCGCAGGGCGGTTACCCTTAGGGCGCGCATTTGGCGCTCTTGCGTCGGATTATAACTCGCTCCCGGTTTCCCAGTAAGGGCCGCATGACCCATATTGGTGAAGTTATAAGACCCATGCGCCAACTCCTCCCCGACAGAAGGGGCCGTCAGTTGCCTTA
Organism: Elusimicrobiota bacterium; assembly: GCA_016191335.1. Taxonomy (GTDB): domain Bacteria; phylum Elusimicrobiota; class Elusimicrobia; order UBA1565; family UBA9628; genus GWA2-66-18. The sequence continues at coordinate 8,070 of JACPOW010000090.1, forward strand.
CCCCTCACTTTGCGGTTATTTTCCCGCGATTCTCGACGGCGGGCGCGCTCCGGGCATGGTACACTGAGCGGTGCCCATCGTCCGCTTCCTCGTCCCCTATCTCGGGTACCTGTTCTCCTCGTTCATCAAGCTCACGACGACCTTGACCGTCGTCCGCGGCGCGATCCGCGCCAGGCTCCGCGCCGACGACCAGCGCTTCATCTACGCCTTCTGGCACCAGCGCCAGGCGTTCTTCACCGTCTCCCACCGCGGCGACGCCATGTCCATGCTCATCAGCCGGTCGGTGGACGGCGAGATGATCGCCGAGACGATCCGGCGCTGCTGCGGGGTGGCCTCGGTGCGAGGGTCCTCGTCGCGCGGCGCCTCGGACGCGGTGCGGGGGCTGATCAAGGCCTTGCGGTCCGGCCTCGACATAGGGATCACGCCCGACGGCCCCAAAGGCCCCAAGGAGGAGATCAAGGAGGGCGTCATCTACCTCGCCCAGAAGCTGGGCGTGCCCATCCTGCCCATCACCAACGCCCAGTCGAACCGCCTGATCCTCACGGGCACTTGGGACCAGTTCCAGGTCCCCATGCCCTTCGGCCGTTCCGTCGTGGTCTACGGCGAGCCCATCTTCGTCGGCCTGGCCGACGACCTGAAGGCCAAGGCGGCGGAGCTCAAGCGCTCGCTCGACGCCATCACCCTCGAGGCCGAGGGCCTCGTCGCCTAGGGGCGGGCGCCGAAGCGGCGCCAGAGCGCCGCCGTCCAGAGCGCGCTGAAGGCGAAGTAGGCCCCGACGCTCGCCTCGGGGTGGGAGAGCTCGGAGGCGGCGCCGAGGTTGACGCTCAGCATCTGGCCGAAGACGTCGAACAGGAGCATCAAGGTCGCCGCGCCGAACCACAGGAAGCTGCGCGCGAACCAGTCCAAGGTCTCCCCGCGCCGCTCCGGCGCCAGCCAGTGCTCCTTGTGCGGAAGGTTGACCCACCGGTCGGGCAGGCGGGACGGCAGGAAGGCCCCGAGCAGGAACGCGCCCGCGACGAGCAGCTCCGCCGCGACGTAAAGGCCGACGAGGAAGCCCCGGTCCATGTAGCCGTTCGGCAGGCCCTGGGCGTTGAAGTGGGACACCGCGAGGTACGGCAGGCGCCGGAAATAGAACGCCGCCTGCCCCAGGCACAGGGCCAGCGCCGCCAGGAGGACGGCGAACGGGAGCTTGTTCCTCCCCATCCTAGTGGCGCGAGGCTTCGTCGGGCCTCACCGCGAAGGCGGCGTTGAGCCCGATGAGCAGGAAGGTGGCCAGGAGCAGGCACACGGACAGGGCGTTGATCTCGGGGGTCACGCCGAACTTCATCATCGAGTAGATCTTGATCGGCATGGTGACGATGCCGATGCCCGCGACGAAGAACGAGGTCACGAAGTCCTGGAAGCTGACCGTGAAGGACAGCAGGGCCCCGGAGATGATGGCGGGCATGGCCAGCGGCAAGGTCACCTTCACGAAGGCCTGCCACTCGGTGGCGCCCAGGTCCATCGCGGCGTCCTCCAGGGACGACTCCTGCAGGGAGATCAGGCGCGCGCGCACGGCCGCGACGGTGTAGGGCAGGCAGATCAAGGCGTGGGAGCTGGCCAGGGCCATGAAGTCCAGCTCGTAGCCCGCCCGGACGAGGAAGGTGAGGATGCCGACGCCCAAGGCCACCTCGGGCATCATCAGCGGGACGTTGAGCAGGGCGTCGTAGGCCCCCCGCCCGCGGAAGGCCTTGTGCTTGACCATGGCGTAGGAGGCGAGCATGCCGAGCACGGCGGCGATGGCGGCGGCGGCCAGGGCGAGCTCGAGGGAGGTCAGCATCGCGCTCATGAGCTCCGCGTCGTGGAACAGGGCCGAGTACCACTTGAGGGTGAAGCCCCGCCACACCACGTTGCGGCGGGCGTCGTTGAAGGAGAAGACGAACATCACCGCCAGCGGCAGGTAGAGGAACCCGAACAGGGCCGCGCAGTAGACGCCCATCCCTCGCCCCTTCTTCATGCCTTCTCCCAGCGCTGGTACAGCCACAGGCCGCCGACGAGGCCGGCGAGCAGCAGCGAGGTCAGGGCGGAGCCGAAAGGCCAGTCCTGGGCCATCATGAACTGGTTGGAGATGAGGTTGCCGAGCAGGTAGTAGCGCGGGCCTCCGAGGATCTCCACGGTCAAAAAGTCCCCGAGACAGGGGATGAAGGTCAGGATGCAGCCCGCGACGACGCCGGGAAGCGAGAGCGGCAAGGTGACCTTCCAGAAGGCCGTCCAGCGCCCGGCGCCGAGGTCGTAGGCGGCCTCGATGACGGAGCGCGGGACCTTGTCGAGGGAGGCGTACAGCGGGAGCACGGTGAACGGCAGGTAGAAGTAGACGAGGCCGAGGAGGATGGCGAAGGGCGTGTACAGGAAGCCGATGGGCTCGGAGAGGAAGCCGAAGCGGATCAAGGCGGTGTTGAGGAGGCCCTCCTTGCCGAGCACGATCATCCAGGAGTAGTAGGCGACGAGGCAGGAGCTCCAGAACGGCACCATCAGGCCGACGAGCAGCGCGTTTCGCCAGCGCCCGGCGCGGAAGGTGAGGTAGTAGGCGAGCGGGTAGCCCAGGACGAGGCAGACGACGGTCGTGGCGGCGGCGAAGGCGAAGGTGCGGAACAGGACGGGCAGGTACTTGGGGTCGAAGGCGCGCGCGTAGTTGTGGAGGCCGAACTCCCAGACGATGGCGCCGTAGGGTCCGTTCTTGGCGAAGGACAAGACGATCAGGCCGCCGGCCGGGATGACCAGGAGGAAGATCAGCCACAGGGAGGCCGGGGCCAGCAGGAGGTGGCTCGCCAGGGGCTTGCGTCCGCCGAGGAGCCAGGAGAGCGCCTTGCCCATCTAGGCCACTTTCACGTCGGCCCAGGTCTGGCTCCACAGCTCGCTCTGCTCGCTGTCGAGGACGTGGTGGAGCTGGAGCTGCTTCATGAGGGCCGGCGTCGGGTACACGCGCGGGTCCTTGAGGAGGACCTTGTCGACCTCGGGCTGGGCGGCCTGGTTGGGCGTGGCGTAGCGCACGGAGTTGGCGATGCCCGCGGCGACCGAGGGCTCGAGCAGGTAGTCGATGAGCCTCAGGGTGTCGGCGCGATGGCGCGAGCCGCGCATGATCGCGAGGCAGTCCACCCACATGTAGGTGCCTTCCTTGGGGATCACGTAGTCGAGGTCGGGGTTCTCGCGCGCGGTCTGGAACAGGTCGCCGGACCAGGTCATGGCCAGGTCGATCTCCCCCGCCACGAGGCTGTTGAGGTAGGAGGCGCTCGAGTACTGCTTGACCAGGGGCTTCTGCTTCACGAGCAGCTCGCGGATCTTCTTGAAATCCTCGGGGTCTCGGGTCGTCTGCGGGATCTTGAGCAATTGCATCGCGACCGAGATGCAGTCGCGGACGTTGTCGAGCATGGAGACGCGGTCCTTGTACTGCGGGTCCCACAGGTCCCACCAGGAGGTCGGGGCCTTCTTGATCTTCTTCTTGTTGTAGGCGATGCCGGTCGTGCCCCACAGGTAGGGCACCGTCGTCTCGTCGGGGTCGTACACCGGCCGGCGGAAGCGCGGGCCCAGGTTGTCGAGGTTCTTGAGCGTGCCGGCGGGCACGGGCTCGATGAGGTTCATCGACTTGAAGCGCGGGATCAGGTAGTCGCCGACGACGATCAGGTCGTAGCCGCGCGCGCCGGCGCGCAGCTTGGTGAACATCTCGTCCTCGTCGGCGAACAGGTCGTAGCGCACGTCCACGCCGGTGCGCTTGGTGAACTCGGGCAAGGTGTCCTTGCCGATGTAGTTCGACCAGTTGAAGAAGTTGACGACGCGCTTGTCGTCGGCGCGGCGGCAGGCCGCGAGCAGGGCCGGCATGAGCGGCGCGAGGATGGCCGCCTTCAGGAATGAGCGGCGGGAAACCGGCTCAGCCATTGTCCCGTTCGAGGATGTACACGTCCTCGGGGTCCACGGCCGCGATGACGGGCACGTCCATGTCGTCGTGGACGGCGTAGCGGTCGCCGCCCGCCCAGGCGATGGTCAGGCGCTCGGGGTTCTTCTTGAACATCTGCAGGTAGATCTGGCAGGCGTCGCCGAGGAAGACGGTGTCCTTGAGGATCGCGTCGAAGCGGATGAGGCCGAACGGGAGCTCGTCCTTGTAGAAGACCTTCACGCGCTCCGGGCGGATGGCGACCTTCACGCGCGCTCCGATCCCGGGCAGGGACTCGTTGGCGTCCAGGGGGACGTTGAGCTCGTGCTCATCCTCGAGCAGCAGGTGCGCGCGGCCCGGCTCCCCGCGCAGGACCTTGGCGGAGAAGATGTTGGCGCCGCCGATGAAGTCGGCGACGAAGGAGGTCTTCGGCATCTCGTAGATCTCGCCGGGGGTGCCGACCTGCTCGATGCGCCCGTGGTTGAAGACGGCGATGCGGTCGGACATCGTCATCGCCTCCTCCTGGTCGTGCGTGACGTAGATGAAGGCGATGCCCAGGCGCCGCTGGAGGCCCTTGAGCTCGAGCTGCATCTCCTTGCGCAGCTTGAGGTCGAGCGCGCCGAGCGGCTCGTCGAGGAGCAGCACCGCGGGGCGGCCGGCGATGGCGCGGGCCAGCGCCACGCGCTGCATCTGGCCGCCGGACATGGATTGGATGCGGCGGGATTCGAAGCCGGAGAGCTTGACCATGGCCAGCGCCTCGGGCACGCGCTTCTTGATCTCGTCCTCCGGCACCTTGTCCATGCGCATGCCGAAGGCGATGTTGTCGGCGACGCTCAGGTGCGGGAACAGCGCGTAGTGCTGGAAGACGGTGTGCACGTCGCGGTCGTAGGCGGGAGTGTCGGTGACGTCCGCGCCGCTCAGGCGCACGCGGCCGCCGTCGGGCGACTCGAAGCCGGCGATGATGCGCAGGGTCGTGGTCTTGCCGCAGCCGGAGGGGCCGAGGATGGTCAGGATCTCGCCCCGCGCAACCGCCAGGGACACGTCGCGCACGACCGTGAGCGGCCCGTAGGATTTGGAGACGCCGGACAGGCAAAGATAGTCCGCCGGCGCCGGCGACGCGGCGGACTCCGGTGGGTCCATGGTGATCTCCGTCGAGCGTGCGGCTATGACGTCCCTCCGTCGAGGATCACCTCCACGGCGGCGAGGCCGACGGCGCAGGCCAGGGGGCTGCCGCCGAAGGTCGAGCCGTGCGTGCCGGGCGTGAACAGCCCCAGCACCTCGTCGTCGGCGCAGACGGCCGACACCGGATAGAGGCCTCCCGACAGCGCCTTGCCCAGGATGTACAGGTCGGGCGTCACCGATTCGTGCTCGCAGGCGAACAGCTTGCCCGTGCGCCCAAGCCCGGTTTGGATCTCGTCGGCGCACATCAGCACGCGCCGCTCGGAGCAGATCCCGCGCACGGCGGCGAGCCAGCCCTCGGGCGGTATGATGACGCCGGCCTCGCCCTGGATGGGCTCGAACAGGAAGCCGACCGTGTTCTGCGTGATCGCCCGCTCGAGGGCGGCGGCGTCGCCGTAGGGGATCATCTTGAAGCCCGGCGTCGCGGGGCCGAAGCCCTCGCGCGAGCCCCCGTCGCTGGAGAAGCCGACGATGGTGGTCGTGCGCCCGTGGAAGTTGTCCGCGCAGACGATGATCTCGGCCTTGTCCTCGGGGACGTTCTTGCGGCGGTAGCCCCACAGGCGCATGGCCTTGATCGCGGTCTCCACCGCCTCCGCGCCGGAGTTCATGGGCAGGGCCCGCTCCTTGCCGGTGATCCGGCACAGAAGCTCCAGGAACGGCCCGAGGCGCTCGTTGTGGAAGGCGCGCGAGGTCAAGGTCACCAGGCCCAGCTGCTTCTTGGCGGCGGCGACGATCTTCGGATGGTTGTGCCCCTGGTTGAGGGCGGAGTAGGCGGACAGGAAATCGAAGTACTTCTTCCCCTCCACGTCCCAGACGAAAGGTCCCTTGGCGCGCGCGATGGCGACGGGCAGGGGATGGTAGTTGTGCGCGCCGAACTTGTCGACGAGCGCGATCAGTCCGTCTGTTTTGGTGGTCATGCGAGTAGGGGACGGCCGCCGGCGAGGCGCAGGCCGAAGGCGATCAGGAAGGCGCCGGGGACCCAGGCGCGCCCGAGGCTCGAGGCGATGACGAGCAGGCCCAGGCCGATGGTGAAATCGAGCATCGGGCCGCCGTGGAACACATTCCGTTTTGCCGTTGAAAAAAAGATGTAGCCGTAGCCGCTGACGACGAGGGCCACGAACTGGGCGTAATACAGGAGGCTCCACGCCGGCCCGCTGAGGGCGACGGGGTTCGGCCCGTACGCGGAGAGCCAGGTCATCGCCAGCGGGGCCAGCGAGAGCACCCCGAAGCCCGCGCAAAGGAGCCCGAGGCGGTTGCGCTGCCCGGCGGGGCTCACAGCTCCCCCTCGGCGCGCACCGGCGCGTCCTTGATGCCGGTCGCGTAGAACAGGTAGAGGACGCCGAGGACCATCACGACGAGGGCCGCGCCGACCTGGAGCTTGCGCTCCTTGGTCCAGAACACGACCTCGGGGACGGTGAGCTGGGCGATGGGGGCGGGCTTGAGGTGCTCCGGCTCGGCCGCGGGCCTCTCGATCAGGGCGATGCCGGACGCGCCCGCGGCGGGGGCGGGCGGCGGGGCGGCGGGCGCCGCGGCCGGCGGCGCCTCCTCCTCGACGACGCGGTGCTTGATGCGGGAGAAGCGCCCGTCGTTGCGCACGGCGTTCGAGGCGAAGCGCGACTCCATCGTCCGGTCCTGGAGGCGCGGCATCTCCTTCTTCTTGGCCTTCGGCTCTGGCGGGGGCGGCGGCGGCTCGTACTTGGGCGGGGCCTCCTCGCCGGAGACTCCGACGACGGCCACTCCCGCCTTGCTCAGACCCGGCTCGGGCTTGAGCATCATGCTCGACGGCACGGGCCCGGCCTGGCGGCGCACGCCCTGAGGCAGCGGCACGTCGATGACGGGCTGCGGCTCGTCCGGAGCCGCCGCGGCGACCGGGGCGGGCCGCGCCGCCTCGCGGCGGAACTCGATCACGTTCTGGATGCAGAACATGGCCGCCATCCCGGCCAGGACGGCGGCCGTGACCTGGGCGAAGCGCGCCTTGGTCGGCGCGACGCGCCGCGGATTGAGCTCAGGCATCCTTGAGGGCCTGCTCGAGCGCCGCCACGGTCCGGTCGGCGTCCGCGAGGGTCCAGCACAGCGGGGGCTGTATGCGCAGCGTGTTCCCCTCGAGGCCGCCCTTGCCGACGAGCACGCCCTGGTCCTTCATGGACTCGACGACGCGGATGGTGAGGTCGGGCGCGAACTCCTTCGACTTGCGGTCCTTGACGAGCTCGACGCCGACCATGAGGCCCATGCCGCGCACGTCGCCCACGCGCTCATCCTTGAGCTGGAGCTTCTTGAGGCCGGACATCAGCCGGTCGCCGACCTTCCTGGAGTTGCCGGCGAGGTCGTCCTTCTCGACGACGTCCATCACCGCCTCGGCCGCGGCGATCGCCATGGGGCCGCCGCCGAAGGTGTTGTAGTGCAGCAGGCCCTTCATCGACTCCGCGATGGCCTTCGTCGTGATGATCGCGCCGATCGGGTAGCCGTTGCCGAGGCCCTTGGCCATGACGATGATGTCGGGCTTGGCGCCGTAGTGCTTGATGCCGAAGTAATGGTCTCCGGTGCGGCCGACGCCGGCCTGCACCTCGTCGCAGATGAAGAGGCCGCCGTGCTTGTGCACGAGGTCCACCGCGGCCTTGAAGTACTCCCGGCCGGGCGTGATGAGGCCGCCGACGCCCATGATGGTCTCGCCGTAGAACGCGGCGATCTTGCCCTGCGTCGAGGTCTTCAGCGTAGCCTCGAGGCCCTTGATGGCGGCGGCGGTGCTCTGCTCGGGCGTGCCGTCGAAGCGGAACGCGTAGTCGGTCGGGGTGAAGGACACGCCGACGGGGTAGGGCGCCTGGTTGCGCCAGTTGTGCTGGCCGGTGAGCGCCGTCGTCAGCAAGGTGCGGCCGTGGTAGGAGCGCTGCACCGCGACGAGCTCGTGCCGGCCGGTGTAGGTCTTCGCCACGAAGGCGGCCATCTCGTTGGCCTCGGAGCCGGAGTTCGTGAAGAAGCAGACCTCCATGTCGGGGTTGACGGTCTTGGCCTTGTCGGCGAGGCGCTTGGCGAACCCGCCGACGGCGGGGTGCAGGTACAGCGGCGGCTCGTGCTGGAGCTCGTCGATCTGCGCCTTGAGCTTGGAGACGAAATGGGGGTGCGAGTGGCCGATCGAGACGGTCGCCACGCCGGCGAAGCCGTCGAGGTATTCCTTGCCGTTCTCGTCGTAGAGGAACTGCATCTTGCCGGTGATGATCTGGATGGGCTTGGCGAACATCGGCCCGGGCAGCGGCATGAGGTGCGCGGCGCGCTGGGCGGCGACGTCCGCGGTGGACGCGGGGGTCTTGGCGGCTTTGGGGGCGGCGGTCTTGGGGCTCATGCGGGTTTCCTCCGGAATTTGGCGTCGAGAGACAGGGCCAGGCAGATGCCGGCCCCGGACAGCAGGCCGTCCATGAGATTCACGGGCGACGGCAGAAAGGAGACCGGGCTCCAGCGCGTCTTGGCGTAGGACGGCACGGCCCAGAGCAGGAAGGAGAGGACGCCGTAGGCGCTCAGAGAGCCGACGGTCGCCGCGAGCGCTCCGCGCCACCAAGAGGTCGCGGCGCTCATCGCCCCGAGCGAGGCGATCGTGCCCCAGATCGAGACGGTGTACACCGAGGCCACCGCCAGCTGCCACTGGAAGGTCCCCGGCAGGCCGCGCGGCATGCCCCAGCCGGAGTAGCGCGTCAGGCCCGCCATGACGACGGTGATGCCCAGCAGGGGGCCCAGGAGGCCGACGAGGGCCGTCGCGGCGCGCCGGCCCGCGGCCGCTCCGATGGCGGCGTAGAACACCCCGGTGTACAGGGCGATCAGGAAGAACTGCGGCCCGTACGGCCCGCGCAGGAAGCCCTCGCCGCCGGCGCGGTCGGCGAGCGTGCTGAGCACGTGCGCCAGGGCGGCGCCGAGGAATCCGGCCCCTCCCCCTCCCACGATGGCGGCGAATGGCGTCACGGTGATCCTTAGTAGAGGTTGGAGGCCCGGCGCGCGCCGGTGTAGTCCAGGAACACGGTCTTCTGCTCGGTGAAGAAGTGCATGCCTTCCTTCGCCATCTCGCGCTCCCCGACGCCGGAGCCCTTCACGCCGCCGAAGGGCACCTGGGCCTCTCCGCCGATGGTCGGGCTGTTCAGGTGCACCATGCCCGCCTCGATCTCCTCGGTGAAGCGCATCGCGAGGGTCAGGTCCTGGGAGTAGAACGCGCAGGTCAGGCCGAAGGGGCAATCGTTCGCGAGCTCGACGGCCTTGTCGAAGTCGTCGGTGCGCGTCACGGCCAGCACCGGTCCGAACACCTCTTCCTGCCACAGGCGCGACTTCGGGCTCACGCCGTCGAAGATGGTCGGCTCGACGAACCAGCCGTGGGCGTAGTCGCCGGTCGTGATGCGGTTGCCGCCGCACAGGAGCTTGGCGCCCTCCTTCTTGCCGATGGCGATGTACTCCAGGTCGGTGTTCATCTGGCTCTCGTCGACGGCCGGGCCCATGCCGCTGGCCTTGTCGAGGCCGGGACCGACCTTGATCTTGGCCACCTCGGCGAGCAGCATCTTGAGGAACTGGTCGGCGATCTTGGTGTGCAGGATCAGGCGCGAGGTCGCGGTGCAGCGCTGGCCCGTCGAGCCGAACGCGCCCTTCATCACGCCCGCGAGAGCGAGCTCGAGGTCGGCGTCGTCCCAGATGACGGCCGGGTTCTTTCCGCCCATCTCGCAGACGACCGGGATGCCGCGCGCGCCGGCGATGGTGTGCACGCGCTTGCCGATCTCGTTGGAGCCGGTGAACGACACGGCCTTGATGCGCGGCTCCTCGACGAGGATGTCGCCCATGGCCGAGCCGGCGCCCATCACGAGGTTGAGCACGCCCGGCGGAAGCCCGGCGTCCTCGAAGGCCTTGACGATGCCGACCGCGAGCGCGGGCACGAGCGAGGCGGGCTTGAAGACGACGGTGCAGCCGGAGATCAGGGCCGGGGCGATCTTCCACGCCGGGATCGCGAAGGGGAAGTTCCAGGGCGTGATGATGGACACGACGCCGCGCGGGTGGCGGGTGGTGTAGAGCAGGTTCTTGGCGAGCTCGGAAGGCTGGGTGATGCCGCCCATGCGCAGGCCCTCGCCGGCGAACCACTCGATCAAGGTGATGCCCTTCTCCATCTCGCCGAGCGCCTCGGGCAGGATCTTGCCCTGCTCGAGCGACATCAGCCGGGCCAGCTCCTCCTTGCGCTCGCGCAGGATGAGCGCGGCCTTCATCAGGATGCGGCCGCGGGCGGGCGGCGTCGTCGCCTTCCACCCCGGGAACGCCTTCTGCGCGGCGTCGATCGCCTTCAGGACGTCGCTCTTGTCGGCGCCCTTCACCTTGCCCAGGACCTGGCGGTTGTCCGCCGGATTGGTGGAGACGATCTCGCGGGAGGACGAGCCGTCCACCCATTTTCCGGCGATGTACTGCTTCAGAATGGAGACTTCGGGCGTGGTTTTGGTGGCGGTGGGGGTCATGACGGGATTATAACAATTCCTCGACGAGCGGCCCTCTTCATTTTGTGACCGAAAATGGAACTTTTTGGGACCCTCGATCGTATGGTAAGTAGGAGGCCGGTCACTGTCGTTGACGACAGTAAGCCTGTGAAAAGTGTGGATATATCTGAGCTCACCGATGAGGAAGTCTGGCGTCGGTTCCTCTCTATTGCCGCCCAGGAGCGCGTCGTCATCGGGGACCTCGTAGCCTGTCTGGCGGAAGTCGACAGCCGTACGCTCGTTCGCAAGAGAGACTGGCCTAGCTTGTTCGATTATTGCGTGTACGCCCTCCATTGGAGCGAGAGCGCGGCCTATCGGCGCATACGAGCGGCTCGCGCCGTCCGGAGATTCCCAATCATCCTCGAGATGCTCCGCGACGGGCGGCTCCACCTGGAGGGCGTCGTGATCCTCCATGCGTTCATCGAGGACGGCGATTTCGCTTCGTTGCTTCTGAAGGCGGTGGGCATGACCACCAAGAGCATCGAGCGCCTCGTCGCCGACCGGCGCCGCGATCCTCCCGTCAGGGACTCGATCCGCTTCGTCGGGGTCGCTCCGCCGCTCATCAAGACCGCCGAGGTTCCATCGTTGCTCGAATTCCCTCCGAGCCCGTCGCCCGATTTTCCAATCCCGGCCGCCGCCCCGAGCCCGGCCGTCGGCCCGAGCCCGATCGTCGCTCCTCCTCCGCGGCCACCGGAAGAGCCGCCACGACCGAGGCTCGTGCGTGTCGGCTTCACCGCGGATGAGGACCTGCATCGCCTGGTCCTTCATGCCCAGCAGCTGATGCGCCACAAATACCCGGACGGGAGCCTCGAGGGTATCTTCCGGGACGCGTTGCTCCTCCTCATCGCGAAGAAGGATCTGGGCGTCAGGGCGGCCGCGGCGGCCGCCCGCAGAATGCGGCGGAAAAATAAGAGGACTTCGGCCGCGATTCCCCCTTGAAACCGCCAAGTACGGGGGCTAAACTGCGGCATGGACAAGAAAACCCCCCTCGCCGCTCTTCTCCTGCTCGGCTCCGTCCTGCCCGCCGCCGCCGAGTTCTGCTCCTTCGACGGCAGCCGTTCCGAGATCGTCGTGCGCCGCCTCAAGGAGCCGTCCTGCACGATGGAGAACGCCCTCGTCTTCAACGGCGCCGCCAACGAGAACCGCTACGGCGCCGACGAGAGCAAGCGCACCTTCGTCACCGATTCCTGGCCGGGCTGGGGCGGCGGCGACAAGAAGTGCGCGGCCGCGCGCAAGAGCGCGGACAAGCTCGTCTACAGCGACGAGACCTACATCCTCGGCAAGGCCGTCCTGCTGGGCCCTCAGGTCTGGAAGTGGAACGGCTCCTGCGATTCCTTCAAGTCCCGGTTCCAGTCGAAGAAGCAATCCCTCGGCGAAAAGCCGTCGCACGAGGACGTCTTCGAGGCCGCGGGCGCCGAGCGCATCGACATGGGAGACCTGGCCGAGCGCCTCGTCGAGGGCAAGAAGAAGTAGCTAGGGCGCGAGCAGCGGCTCGCCCAGCGCGGACCCCGCGAGCACGGGCGTCTGCTCCCGGTTCTCCCGGCGCGCGTCGTCCTGCACGCGCGGCTTGAGATAGTCGAACAGCGACTTCGCGCTCGCCTTCGGGTCGGCGGACAGGCCCTTGAGCAGGTGATAGGTGAACAGGCCGTGGCTCTGCTCCGCGAGCGTCCCCGTGATCTCGTCGCCGGAGGCGGCGGCGAGTATGGTCAGCCGGGCCTCCGTCGGCGCGAGGTCCGCGGCCTTGGCGACGAGCGGTCGCGCCCCCTGGGCCAGGACCGAGCGTCCCCCCGCCCCCGAGAAGCAGGCGTCGAGGGCGACGATGACGCGCCTGGCCTTGGTCTTCGCCAGGTCGGCGTAGAGCCTCTTCAACGGCAGCGCGGTGGACTTCAGGAACTTGGGGTCCCCGTCCCACGGCACGAGGTACGCCTCCCCCGTCTTGGTGTCGGGCGCGCCGTGGCCGGAGTAGTACACGAACAAGGTCGAGCCGGCCTTCACGTTGAGCGGCAGCCACTCCTCGAGATAGCTCTTGAGCTTGCTGCCCGTCGCCTGGGAGCCTTCGAGCGAGATGATGTTGCGCGCCGGGAAGCCCAGCGCCTCGAGGTGGCGGCGCACGGTCTTCGCGTCGCGCGCGCCGAAGTCCGCCTTGGGCAGGCTCTGGTACTCCTCGATGCCGATCACGAGGGCGAAGTCGTCCGGGCGCTCGGCGCCGCGGCGCGCGGGCGCGTCGATGTCCGACGAGGGCGCCTTCTTCTCCGGCGGCATGCCCGCGGCGGCGCGCATGCGGTCGTAGGCGGCGTCGTCGAGGTTCCCGGGGGCGGGACGGGGCGCTGCGGCGGGTCGGACCTCGGCTGTGTCGTCGGGCAGGCCCTGCTGCTTGCGCTCCGCCTTCTCCAGCAGCCTGGCGATGCCGCCGATGTTCCGGTGGGACAGGGCCGCCTCGCGGGGCGTGCCGTAGATGCTGGAGGCGAAGACGTCCGCGCCGCCGTCGATCAGGGCCTGGGCGGAGGCCTGGGCGCCGTTCATGGCGGCAAAATGAAGGGGCGTCAGCTTCCCGAGGCCGACGGTGGAGTTCACCTTGGCGCCCTGCGACAGAAGGGCGCGGACCCCGGAGGCGTCGTTGGTCCTGGCCGCCAGGTGCAGACCGCGGTCGCCCGCGCAGCCCGTCGCGAGGAGGGCGGCAAAGGGAAGGATCAGGGCGATTCGGTTCATGTGGTCTCCGTTAGAACTTCGCGTCGGCCCCGCTCCCGGCCAGGGTCGGGGACTGCTCCCGGTTCTGGCGGCGCGCGTCGTCCTGCACGCGGGGCTTCAAGTAATCATACAAGCCGCGGGGCGTCGCCGCTCCCCCCTGCAGGCCCTTGAGGAGGTGGTAGGTGAAGATCCCGTGGCCCTGCTCGTCGAGGGAACCGGTGATCTCCGCGCCCGAGGCGGCGGCGAGCACGGTGAGGTTGGCCGCGGAGGGCACGCTCTCGTCCACCTTGGCGACGAGCGGCCGGGCGCCCTTGGCCAGCACCGAGCGTCCGCCGGAGCCGGAGAAGCAGGCGTCGAGGGCGACGACGACGCGCTTGGCCTTGAGCTTCGCCAGTTCCGAGTAGAACTGCTTGAGCGGATAGGCGGAGGTCGTCAGGAACATCGGGTCCGCGTCCCAAGGCACGAGGTAGGCGTCTCCGTTCTCCGGGTCCGGGGCTCCGTGTCCCGAATAATACACGAACACCGTCGATTCGGGCTTCACGTTGCGCGGCAGCCACTGCTGGAGGTAGCTCTTGAGCTTGCTGCCCGTGGCCTGGGACCCCTCGAGGCTGATGATGTTGCGCGCGGGCACCCCGAGAGACTCGAAGTGCTTGCGCACCGTCTGGGCGTCGCGGGCGCCGTAGTCGGCCTTGGGCAGGGACTGGTAGTCCTCGATGCCGATCACGAGCGCGAAGTCGTCGGGGCGCTCGGCTCCGCGGCGAGAGGGAACGTCGACATCGGAAGAGACCGTTCGCACCGGGGCAGGCGCCGCCGTAGCGACGGGCTGGACCTGTGCGCCGATTCTATTGACGAACTGATTCGTCGGAAAACCTTTGGGCGCAACGGCGCCTGCGTTCAGCATCGCCCGAATAACATCGGCCCGGTCATGGACGCGGCCATAAGTGAACGCGTCTTCCTGGTCGGTAGCGCCTTTGCTCACGAGGTAGGCGGCGATGTCCGGCGCGTTGACGCGTATGGCGTGCCCTAGCGGGGCCGCCAGAGGGCCCAGGTTGTCACGTTTGTTGACGTCCGCACCGGCTTCGACAAGCGCTTTGACTCTCGCCAGATCTCCGGCTTTCACCGCTTCGATAAGCGGCGTGCTGGCGCAGCCCGCCGTGGCGAGGGAAGCCGCGATCGCGAGCAGCGGAAAGGGCTTCACCAGGCGATCGCCCTCGGGGTCCGCTTCAGGAACCTGCCGTGGCTGACCTTGCCCGCCCACTTGCCGTCGAGGACCATCGCCTCGCCGCGCGAGAACACGTCGCGGATGGAGCCCTTGACCGTGACGCCCTCGTAGGGGTTGTAGTCGGCGGCGCTGTGGTGGTTCTTCTGCGAGAAGGTGAAGGGCTTGTTCGGGTCGATGATGACGATGTCGGCGTCGGCCCCGGGGTTGAGGTGGCCTTTGCGCGGGTACAGGCCGAACAGCTTGGCGGGGTTGGCCGAGGTGATCTCGACGAAGCGGTTCTCGGTGATGCGCCCCTTCTGGACGGCGTCCCAGAGCAGGAGCATCCGGTACTCGACGCCGGGGGCGCCGTTGGGGATCTTGGAGAAGTCCTTCTTGCCGAGTTCCTTGCCGGGCTGGTTGGTCTTGGCCTTCATGCAGAAAGAGCAATGATCGGTCGAAACGACCTGGAGGTCGTTGCGGACGAGCCCGTTCCACAGGCGCTCCGAATTCCCCTGAGGCCGCAAGGGAGGCGACATCACGAACTTCGCCCCTTCGAAGCCGGGGCGGCGGTAATCGTCCTCGGACAGATACAGATACTGAGGGCAGGTCTCGGCGTACACCGGCAAGCCGCGGGCGCGAGCGGCGCGGACTTCCTCCATCGCGTCGCCGGCGGAGAGGTGGACGAAGTAGATCGGAACGCCCGCCATCTCGGCCAGGGCGATGGCGCGGTGGGTGGCCTCGGCCTCGGCGGTCATCGGGCGGGTGAGCGCGTGCCATTCGGGCGCGGTCTTCCCCTCGGCGATGGCCTTTTGGATCAGAACGTCGATCACGGAACCGTTTTCCGCGTGCATGCAGATCATCCCGCCGTTGTCGCGGGTGCGCATGAGGGCGCGGAAGATGGTGGTGTCGTCCGACATGAAGATGCCGGGGTAGGCCATGAACAGCTTGAAGGAGGAGACGCCCTCGTCGACGAGCTTGTCCATCTCCTTCTGCTGCTTCTCGGGGAAATCCGTCACGATCATGTGGAAGCCGTAGTCCACGGCGCACTTGCCGTCGGCGCGCTTGTGCCAGTCGTCGAGGGCGTGGCGGAAGGTCTCCCCCTTCTTCTGGATGGCGAAATCCACGATGGACGTGGTGCCGCCGAAGATGGCCGAGGTGGAGCCGGTGGTGAAGTTGTCGATCGTGGTGGCGCCCATGAAGGGCATGTCGAAGTGGGTGTGGGCGTCGATGCCGCCGGGGATGACGACCTTGCCGCGGGCGTCGACCACGCGCTTGGCGGGCTCGGCGATCTTCCCGACGGAGACGACCTTGCCGTTGACGACGCCGAGGTCGGCGATGAAGGTGTCGGCCGCCGAGACGAGGGTCCCGCCTTTGACGATCAGATCATATGGCATAAGATTTCTCCTTCTCCGTCACCATGAGGAGCCAGTAGATGGCGAACGACAGCCCGAAGCTGATGAACCAGGCGTAGTGGTACAGCGAGATCCAGAACGGGGCCACCGTCGCGAGCTTGACCGTGCCGAGGAAGCCGGGCAGGACCGGCAGGCAGGCCAGGACGAGGGCCACGAGCGCGCGGCCGTTCACCCCGCCGGCGTACCAGTAGGTGCCGTGCTTCTCGTAGAGCTCGCGCACGTCGAGGTGCGCGCCGCGCAGGACGTAGTAGTCGCAGATGAGGATGCCGCCGATGGACCCGAGCAGGGAGGAGTAGGCGACGAGCCAGGTGAAGATGTAGCCCGACGGGTCGGCGATCAGCTTCCAGGGCTGGATGAGGATGCCGATGACGCCCGTGATGTAGCCGCCCATACGGAAGTCGATCTTCTCCGGCCAGATGTGCGAGAAGTCGTTGGCGGGGCCGACGACGTTGGCGGCGATGTTGGTGGCCAGGGTCGCGATGCACAGGGAGATCAGCGCGATCGCGAGGACCAGCGGATTCTTGAACTTCGCGATGAGGTCGACCGGGTCCCAGATGGACTGGCCGTAGATCACGACGGTGGCCGAGGTGACCGCGACGCCGATGAAGGAGTACAGGCCCATCGTCGTGGGCAGGCCGAGCGCCTGGCCGAGCATCTGGTCCTTCTGGGTCTTGGCGTAGCGCGAGAAGTCGGGGATGTTGAGCGAGAGCGTCGCCCAGAACCCGATCATCGCGGTCAGCGCCGGGAAGAAGAACGGCCAGAACCGGCCTTCCTTGGTCCCTCCGGGCGCGAAGGCCGAGGGCGTGGACAGCATGTGGCCGAAGCCCCCCGCCTGGACGTAGGCCCAGCCGAGCAAGGCCAGGCCGAGGGCGATGAGCAGGGGCGCCTTGATGTTGAGGAGGACGCGGATGGACTCCACGCCCTTGTAGATGACGAACATGTTGATCGCCCAGAAGAACAGGAAACAGCCCCACTGGCCGGCGTTGAGCCCCTGGAGCACCGGCTCGCCGGCGAGCATGGCGGGGTGCCAGATGCCGACGAGCTTGTAGATCGCCGCGCCGCCGATCCAGGCCTGGATGCCGAACCAGCCGCAGGCGACCAGGGCGCGCAGGAGGGCGGGCACGTTGGCGCCGAGTATGCCGAAGGCGGGACGGCAGTACACGGGATACGGGATCCCGTACTTGGTGCCCGCGTGGGCGTTGAGCACCATCGGCAGGAGGACGATGCAGTTGCCGAGGAAGATGGTCAGGACGGCCTGCCACCAGTTCATCCCCTCCGAGATCAGCGACGAGGCGAGCATGTAGGTCGGTATGCACGCGCTCATGCTGATCCAGAGGACGGCGATGTCCTTGGTCCCCCAGGTGCGCTCCGCCTTGCGCGTCGGGGCGATGTCCTTGTTCCAGTACGCGGACTTCTCGATGGGCTCGGAGTGGTCGTGGATCTCCTTGTCCATCAACGCCCGGAAGAGCTTATCCCTCACGGCAGCATCTGGGTGAGGGGCCCGTAGGTCTCCGGCCGGCGGTCGCGGAAGAACTGCCACACCTTGCGCACCTCGAGGATCTGGTCGAAGTCGAGGTCGGCGATGACGGTCGCGTCCTTGTCGTGCGGGCCGACCTTGAGCATCTGGCCGCGGGGGTCGCAGAAGTAGGACTGGCCGTAGAACTCGCCGATGTTCCAGGGGCCTTCCTTGCCGACGCGGTTGGAGGCGCCGACGAAGTACTGGTTGGCCACCGCGTGGGCGGGCTGCTCGAGCTTCCAGAGGTACTCGGAGAGGCCCTTCACCGTGGCGGACGGGTTGAAGACGATCTCCGCGCCGTTGAGGCCGAGGATGCGGGCGCCGTCGGGGAAGTGGCGGTCGTAGCAGATGTACACGCCGACCTTGGCGTAGCGGGTCTGGAAGACGGGGTAGCCGAGGTTGCCCGGCTTGAAGTAGAACTTCTCCCAGAAGCCGGGGGCGCAGTGAGGGATGTGGTTCTTCCTATAGATGCCGGCGAGCGAGCCGTCGGCGTCGATGACCGCGGCGGTGTTGTAGTAGGTGCCGGTCGAGGGCGTCTCGTAGATCGGGGAGACGATGACCATCTGGTGCTTCTTGGCCAGGTCCTGCATCAGCTTGGTCGTCGGGCCGGTGATGGGCTCGGCGGTGTCGTACCACCGCACGTCCTGCTCGGCGCAGAAGTACGGGCCGTAGAAGATCTCCTGGAGGCTCAGCATCTGCACGCCTTTCTTGGCGGCGGCCTCGATCATGGCCACGTGCTTGTCGATCATCTTCGACTTGATCTGCTGGAGGGTGTACTTCGGCGGGAGCCAGTCGCACTTCGTCTGGATGAGAGCGCATTTCACGATTCGAGCCATCGGGATGACCTCCGCGGAAAATGTCTAGATGACTGAAATTCTAACAGAAAATGACCGCGCCCAAACCGCCGAAAATGGAGGGCCCCCCCTTCGTCAGGAGGAGATGCGGCGGTTGAGCTGGGCGAGGCGCTCGACGACGGGCGGGACCCCGAAGAAGCGCTTCTCGAAGTGGAGGACGGTGCTGTCGTCGATGGGCAGGCGCAGCTGGTAGGTGTTGTCGTCCTCGCTGTGCTCGAACTGCGTGCCGTAGGTCTGCGGCAGGCCGATGGACATCAGGAAGCGGTCGAGGGTCGCGGCGGCGAGCCAGCGCGAGGGGCGGTGGCCGTTGATCGAGGCGATGGTCGCCAGGCGGTGGGCCGTCAGGAACTCCTTGGGCTCGGTGCCGTGCAGGAAGAGGACGGCGGCGTGGTACAGGTCGTTGGAGGTGTTGACCGCCCCCTGGCCGATCATGGAGACGAGCTCGCGGCGGCGCTCGGCGTCGCGGACCTTGAGGGCCTCGACGTCGGCGGCGGTGCCGTAGACCTTCTCGCGGTCCTTCTGGTCGGCCGCGAACAGCTCGTCGAGGCGCAGGTTGTCGGTTTCGGGAGGCATGCTAGTGTCGCCGGTAGACTTCCCCGTACCCCTTCATCCCGTTCTTCGTGTAGTCCTCCCACGTGAGGGGCTTGAGGCCGGTGTCCACGGGCTTCATCGTGATGCAGCCGTCGACGGGGCAGACGAGCGAGCAGAGGTTGCAGCCGACGCAGTCGTCCTGCAGGACGTGGGGCTTGCGGTTGCCCTTGCGGCGGTCGATGTCGATGCACTGATGCGTGGTGTCGTTGCAGGAGACGTAGCACACGTCGCAGGAGATGCACTTGGCCGGGTCGATGGACGCCACGCTCTTGTAGTGGAGATTGAGCTTCTTCCAGTCCACGATTCGCGGGGCGGTCTTGCCGATGAAGTCGGTGGTCTTGGCGAACTTCTGTCTTCGCATCCACCCTTCGAGCCCCGCGTTCAAGTCCTCGATGATGCGGTAGCCGTGATGCATGACCGCGGTGCAGAGCTGGACGGAGGAGGAGCCCAGCAGCATGAACTCGACCGCGTCCGACCAGATCGAGATCCCGCCGATGCCCGAGATCGGGAGCCCGACGGTCTCCGGGTCGGTGGCGATCTGCGAGACCATGTTGAGCGCGATGGGCTTGACCGCGGGGCCGCAGTAGCCGCCGTGGGAGATCTTGCCCTCGACGGAGAACTTGGGGACCATGGTCTCGACGTCGATGCCCATGATGGAGTTGATGGTGTTGATGAGCGACACGCCGTCCGCGCCGCCCTGCTTGGCCGCGCGCGCCGCGAAGCGGACGTCGGCTACGTTGGGGGTGAGCTTGACGAGGACTGGGATGGTGGAGACTTCTTTCACGAACTCGGTCACCATCTTCACGTACTCGGGGACCTGGCCGACGGCGGCGCCCATGCCGCGCTCGGACATGCCGTGCGGGCAGCCGAAGTTGAGCTCGATGCCGTCGGAGCCGGCGTCGATGACCTTCTTGGTGATCTCGTGCCAGGCCTGCTTCTCGCAGGGCACCATCAGGGAGGCGACGACGGCGCGGTCGCCGAAGCGCTTCTTGACCTCGTAGATCTCCTTGAGGTTGGTCTCCAGCGGCCGGTCGGTGATCAGCTCGATGTTGTTGAACCCGGCGAGCTTCTGGCCGCCGAGGTCCATCGAGCCGTAGCGGGAGGAGACGTTGACGACGGGCGGGTCCTGGCCCAAGGTCTTCCACACCGCGCCGCCCCAGCCGTACTCGAAGGCGCGCATGATCTGCGCGCCGGAGTTGGTGGGCGGGGCGGAGGCGAGCCAGAAGGGGTTCGGGGACTTGATGCCGGCGCAGTCCACGGACAGGTCGGGCTTGAGTCGGGGCTTCATGAGTGGCTCCGGGGCGTGATCGGGGCGACCTTGCGGCCGTCGATGGTGGAGATCCAGTAGTCGTTGCCCGCGGGGACGGGCTTGGCGGGGAACAGCTCCCGGAAGATGCCCCAGGCGGCGCGCTTGCCGTCGGCGGCGGCGTTGACGACCTCCTTGCCGCCGTTGATCGCGTCGCCTCCCGCGAAGACGGTGTGCTTGGAGGTGGCGAGCGTGGCGGCGTTCACCTTGAGGCGGCCGTCCTCGTGCTGGGCGAGCCCGAAGGCCTTGGCGAGGCTGAAGTGCTTGGTCTGGCCGATGGCCTTGATCACGCGGTCGCAGGCGATGCGGGTCTTGTCCTTGAACTCGACGCCCTCGACCTTCTTCTTGCCGAGGATGCGGACGGGGACGGCGTTCGTGACGATCTGCACGCCGTCCTTGAGCGCGTGCTCGAGCTCGAAATCGTAGGCGGACAGGTCCTCGGGGCCGCGGCGGTAGGCCATGACGACCTTGGAGGTCCCGGTGCGCACCGATTGGGTGGCCCCGTCGACGGCGGTGTTGCCCCCGCCGATGACGACGGTGCAGGAGCTCTTCGGCACGCCCTTCCCCCCTTTCGCCTTGACCCGCTCGATGAAGGAAAGCGCGTCCACGACCCCGGGCAGGTCCTCGCCCGGGATGCCGAGCGAGCGCGTGTCGGAGAGGCCGATGCCGACGAACACGGCGTCGAAGTCGGAGAGCAGGTCGGCGGCGGGCACGTCCTTGCCGACCTCCTTGCCGGTGACGACCGAGCAGCCGATCTGGAAGAGGAACCTCATCTCCGCGACCGCGGTGGGCTGGTCCATCTTGTACTCGGCGACGCCGTAGGTGTTGAGGCCGCCGGGGAGCTTGCGCTTCTCGAAGAGGGTGACCTGGAAGCCGAGGCGGCGCAGATAGACCGCGCAGGAGGCGCCCGACGGGCCCGCTCCGACGATCGCCACCCGCTTGCCGTTGTCGGGCCCGGCCTCGAAGGGCGGCTCCCCCTCGGCGTACGCCGCGTCGGTGGCGTGGCGCTGGAGGCGCGCGATCTGGATGGGCTTCTCCTGCCAGTCGTGGTAGACGCAGGCGCCCTCGCAGAGCACCTCGACGGGGCAGACCCGCGCGCAGGAGTGGCCGAGCGCGTTCGCCTCGAGTATGGTCTCGGCCGATCCCAGCGGGTCGGCGGCCGCGATCTGGCGGATGAACCGGGGCACGTCGATGTGCGTGGGGCAGGCCGTGACGCAGGGCGCGTCGTAACAGTAGAGGCAGCGGGAGGATTCGATCCTCGCTTCCTCTCGTGACATGGGACCCTTCACCTCGGCGAAGGCGTCCACCGGCGTCTTTTTGGACGGGGCCATGTCGTTATTGTACTACTTGAGCACCTGGATGCGTCCCATGGACGGCTGCGGGGTCAGGGCCTTCATGATTGAGCTGACGCCGTCCTTGATGTACAAGGAGGAGACGAGCACGACGGAGGAGAGGAGGATGCCGACGGCGATGTTCCCCTTCTCGAGCTCCTTGCCCTCCTGCATGTGCGAGGTCAGGCGGCCGAACAGCCGCAAGGTCACCGAGATCGAGAACACGGCCAACGCCATCGAGGCAGCGAGATGGCCGGACATGCGCGCGAGCAGCTCGAGGACGTTGGCGTTCTCCTCGGTCGGAGCCAGCATGTGCATGCGGATCATCTGGATCGAGGAGTCGGTCCCCGCCATCAGGATCTGCGAGGCGGAGAACAGGATGGTTCCGACCAGGAGGCCGACGGCGATGTTGCCTTCCTTGATCTTCTTCTCCATGTCGAAGTCGGGGTTGGCCTTGATGAAGGTCCGGTAGGTCCAGTAGATGACGAACCCGGACATCAGGACCATCAGGAAGAAGTGCATGAGGCTGACGACGACGCGAGTTGCGATCATTGGTTGTCTCCTAGAAAAACGGTTCGATCTTGTACCCGTCGCGGCCGTTGAGGAGGTGCATCGTCTCCTCGCCGACCTGCCCCGGGGGCAGCCACGCCGGGCCGGTGGGCTCGACGAGAACGTATTGAAGTCCCTGATACTCGAGGAAGATGTCTCCCTTCTCGGGGATCAGAAGGACCCCCATCAGATAGTGTCCGGGGACGCCGACGCCGACCATCTTCATCTGCGCCCAGTTGGACAGGATGGAGGCCGCCAGGCCGGTCTTGGTGTCGCAGTCCCCCCAGCCGACGAGCACGGCCGTGATCGGCGGCAGGACGCCGCCCGTGTGCCTGTCCCGGAAGACGGGGTCCGGCTGCTTGTAGTGCATCGCGGTCTGCACGAAGGACAGCACGGAGCCGATGATGTCGCCCGAGCGGTACCTCCGCTGGGCGGCGATCTTCTCGAAGGTCAGAGACAGCGGCTTGATCAGCGCCGAGTTCTTGCGCACGAGGTTGGGCATGTCCACGGTGACCACGTTGCCCTTCAGCATGCGGAAGCCGCGCGAGGAGAGGTAGTCCTTCACGCGCTGGTCGTATTCCTTGTCGAGGGCGGCGATCGCGTTGTCGAGCTGGGCCTGGGACTTGCCCTGCTTGACCGCGAGGTTGAAGGCGCTCTTCCGGGCGTTCTCGCGCCAGGCCTTGACCTCGTTGAGGCCTTCCTTGGTGTAGCCGAAGGAGTCGTTGTACGGCCGGAAATCCTTCTCCGGGAGCTGGTAGGAGACCTCCAGCTTGTCCTTGTTGAAGTTCTGGAAGCCGTAGGTCGCGGCGCGGTAGCCGGAGGCCTTCTGGATGCGCTGGAAGGTCTTGGGGCCGCCGCCGGAGCTCTGGATGCCGTCGACCGTCGCGGGCGCGATGTAATCGTCGTCGTCGGAGTCCTGGCCGTACAGGATCTGCCCGTCGACCGGGAGGATGACCATGCGCGCCTCGGCGCGGAGGCCGAGGCGGACGGACAGCAACGCTCCGGCCAAGAGGAGCAGGTGCCAGGCCGCCGAGGGGTAGCGCCAGTTCATCGGCCGATATTTTAGCACCTTGCGGGCGTTCTCAGACCCTGTTATCCTCCATGACATGCCCGCTCCCGAGACGGATCCCCTGGTCGGAACCACGCTCGGCCCCTGCCGCCTCGAGGCGCTGATCGGACGCGGCGGGATGGGCCGGGTGTACAAGGCGCGCCACATCGCCCTCGACCGCTCCGTGGCCGTCAAGCTCGTCGACGCCGGCGGCGCGGGCACCAACGGCGCCGCCGTGCGCGAGCAGATCCTGGCCGAGGCCCGCAGCGCGGCCAAGCTCGAGGACCCGCGCATCGTCGCGATCCACGAGGTCGGCGAGGACCGCGGCATCCCCTACATCGTGATGCAGTGGGTGGACGGTGAGTCGCTCGAGGCGAGGGTGCAGCGCCGGGGCCGCCTGCCCCCCGACGAGGCCCTCGAGATCATCCGCGAGACGGCGACCGCGCTCGGCGCCGCGCACAAGGCCGGGCTCGTGCACCGGGACATCAAGCCCGGGAACATACTCGTGGACGCCCGCGGCGCGGTCAAGCTCGCCGACTTCGGCATCGCCCGCCCCGCCGGCGCCGCCGCGACGGCGGGCGAGGCGGTCGCCGGCTCCTTCCATTTCATGGCCCCGGAGCAGGCCTACGGCGGCGCCCCGGACCCGCGCTCGGACCTGTACGCGCTGGGCGCGACGTGGTATTACGCGCTCACCGGCGAGCCGCCCTATCCCGGGGAGCCGCTGGACGCGCTGGTCCGCCACCGCGACGAGCCCCCGCCCGAGGTCCGGAGCCTCCGTCCGGAGATCACGGAGCGCGCCGCCGGCCTCCTCCGCCGGCTCATGGCCAAGAAGGTCGAGGACCGCCCCGCCGACGCCTTCGCCCTGCTCAAGGAGATGCTCTCGGTCGGGATGCTGCTCGAGACCGACACCAGCGGCTCGCCGTTCAAGATCCTTCCCGCGGCTCCGCGCGCGGAAGCCCCCCAGCCGCGGTACCCGGAGCCCGCCTCCGCCCCCGCGCGCGCCTCCGCGCCGGTCAACCGCGCCGCCCCTCTCCCCCCGCCGCCTCCCGCGCCCGCGCCGGCCTCCGCCCTCGGCTCCAAGGGCGCCTTCGTCGGCCTGCTGATCGCGTTCGGCGTGGTCGCCTTCGGCTGGCAGTGGCGCCGGGCCGGCCCCGAGGACTGGGCCGCGGGCGCGGCCTTCCTCGCTTTGGCCCCCGCCGCGCTCACCTACGGCGACCGCGCGAACGCCTGGCGCCGCGCCCTCAGCGCCGTCGCCTGCGCCGGGGCGGTTGCCTGCTGGGCCCGGCAGGCGTTCGGCGGCGGCGTCGCGATGCCGGTGCTCGAGCCCGCCATCGTCGCGGCCGTCGGCCTCATCGCGCTGTTCGGCACCGCCTTCCTCGGCCAGTGGGGCCAGGACCGTTCCGAGGCGCAGTGGGCGCGCGTGCTCGGCCCCGTCGCCGCGCTGTGCCTGCTCGTGTCGGCCCTGGGCTGGACCGTGCCGGAGGCTCAGCCCTGGACCGCGGGGCTCGCCGAGCGCGCGGCGGCGTGGTGGGCCGCCTTCTCCGGCTCGGGCGGCGGCTGGCGCTGGCTCGGCACCGCGGCCGTGTGCGCGGCCCTGGGCGCCGCGGTGCATCTGAAGGTCCAGTCCTCGGCCGCGCCGACCGACCGCAAGCTGAACTGGAACCGCTAGAGTCAGGCCTTGGGCGCCGGCGCGGGGGTGTACTCGGCCGCCCGCTCCTTGAGCCAGGCTCCGGTGATCTTCCCCGGATCGCCGTAGCGGATCACGCCGATCAGCCTCTGGAACATCTTCCTCTCGCATGCTCCGAGGCCGGCCGCCGCGCGGGCGGCCTCGCGGTCGTCCGACGGCAGGAACAGGAAGCTCTCGCGCGGCCGGGTGAGCTCCGGGTCGACGCGGGCCTGCTCGGGCGCCTTGCACGCGGCGACGGCGAGCGCCTTGACCTTGGGGAAGGTCCCCGAGAACAGGATCGCGGGGGTTCCCCAGACGGGCGTCGGGGCCGCCGGGGCGGAGGCGTCGGGCGTCGGAGAGGACAGGGCCTTCAGCGTCCGCGCGTCGCGGCCGTTCGCCGCGAGATACAGGTACACGTGGGCGCAGTCGGCCGCGCCGGCGGGCCACGCCGTCTCCACCAGGTTCCCCGCGCGCGGCAGCGGCAGGGCGTCGAGCTCGGCCTGGGAGACGCTGCCCGGGGCCTCGCAGGAGCGGCGGGTCGCGTCGGCCAAGGCCTTCTTGAGGCGTTCGTCGTGGTCGCGGGCGGAGATGTCCTCCTGGACGACGCGGCCGGAGGCCGCGGCCGCGCGGGCCTCGGCCATGGCTTCGCGGAGCATCCCCGCGCGAGCCGGGGTGAGGAGGCTAAAAAGAGCGATCATGGCGATAAGGCAAGGTTTCATCGAGATCTCCCTGGAATCATGAAAACGGAATACGAAGTCGTCGAAATTCATGGGCAGCGTTTATTCCCGAATTCCTCGCACCTGGGTTGTGATGGCGGCGAATTCGCGGGCGGAGAGAACACGGGCGGCGTGATCGGCGCCTGGGGCGTGTATTCCCTCACCCGCTCTGCTATCCATTGATCGGTGACTGCGCGGGGATTGCCGAGACGGATGACGCCGACCATCCTTCGGAATAGAAGGCGCTCACACTCTCCGAGGCCGGCTTCTAGGCCCCGCGCGGACTCCTCGTCCGAAGGAAGGAATAGGATGCTGTCTTGGGGGCGCTTGAGTGAGTCGTCTAGGCGGGCCTGCCCGGGAGAGCGGCAGGCCGACATGGCGAATTGCCTGACGCGTGGGAGCATCTGCGCGAACGAGATCACTTGTTTGCCGCTATCGGACGGGATATCCTGCGGAATGGGCGCTCCGAGGTTCGGCTGCGAGGTCAGCGTGCGTACTGTTCGGGCGTCTCTTCCGTTGCCCGCAAGATAGAGGTAAACATGGCTGCAACTCGCCGCGGCGGCGGGCGCGGCGGTGGCCGCGAGGTTCTCGGAATACGGCAGCGGGAGCTCGTCCAGGTCCGATTGGGAGACGCTGCCGGGATATTCGCACGCCCGCCGTGCCAAATCGGCGAGCGTAATTTTCAGCCGCTCGTCATGCTCCCGATGGGCGATTTCCTCCTGCTTTCGCCGCTGCGCGGCGGCTTCTTTTTGCGCCGCGGCTATCTGTTTTTGCAGGAGGGATTCATCGGCGAGCGAAACCTCCTGCTCCGCGGGTGCTATAGCCAATTGTCCTTTCCAGTCTGTCCCCAGCCAATTTCCGTATTTTTTAGGGTTCGCCTTGATCTGTTCTTTAGTCAGATGGAATCTCTCGGAAATATCCGCTTGGAGCTCGAATCGCTTCGCGAGGGCATCGTGATGGGTCGGGTCGACCCCAAGGTGCCTGGCGAATGACGCCGCTCGTTCATAGGCGTGTTGTTCCGAGCGGAATGAAACCTCTGGAGGAACGCGGTCCGTATACCCTCCCGAAATGGCCGCTCGGTCCAACCAATGGGAGGTCTCGTGAAAAACAGTGATGGCAAGTTCCTCGGGGCTGGCGAAAGCTTGTCCCCATATTTGGTTCGCGCCATCGCCTCTTGTCAGGGCGGCCGCCACGCCTCCACCGACGGCGGAATTCTTGAGCCGCTCATCCTTCAGCTCTTCATCAGTGCGCTTTCTCCATCGACCGGTGCGTTCATCTCGTTTTTCCTGTTCGCTATAATGCGGGAACCAGGGCTTGGCCACCATGTTCACTTCGGCCGCTCGCGGATCGCCGGCGAAATCCGTTATTGGTGGAACCAGTTGGTATGCCTTCAGGACTTCCGCGATCGCGGCGTTGTGGGCGTTATAGTTCAAGGTGACGGCGGACTGGTGTTCGGCCATCAGCCGCAAGTACGTGGGATCGGAAGCCTTCGCGGCTTCTATTTCATGGTCCGGGACGACCTTTCGGGGGTTGTACCATGGGATGCTTTCCGCCAATTCGGCGGCAATTTCATGTGCCCGAGTGTTCAATTTGTCAGATGCGGCCCGTTCGGCTAGCTCCGCTGATTTAACCTTCGCCAATGCTCCGACGACGAGTTTTTTCGAGTCGGGACTGGGGGCGGTCGGCGCAGGCATGAATTTTATTGAACAACGTGACTCGACGAGCCTGCAATCTCCGGTGACCTGCGCCTGCAGGGCTGGCGCCCACAGCGTGAGCAAGATTAAGAGGAGGCTCACTTCTCCACCTCAAGGAAAAGGGGCGGCGCGACCAGGGTCACCGTTCGTTTTTGAGAATCGTCGACATCTAAGCTGGTAGGGTGCGTCGGCCAAAAAAAGAAACGCAGCCAGCGGGCACGATTATCCCAGCGCGTGTAAACGGGGTGGAGTGTTATTTCATCCGAGTACCGAGCGCGTATTGAATACCGTCCGGGACGATCGAACTTATACCGATCCAGATGGATGAACCCGTCTGGTGGCGCCGGAAAGGCAGGCGGATTTTCTACTGGTACGCGGGCTATGCCGTCCGCCACTCCCCCATCATCGGTTCGGACGCTCGTCGCGACTATGCGGTACGGCCGCAAAACAGAGGTGATCGTTCCAAAAGACTCGCCGGGGCTGAGCTGGACGAAACTCCATTCGCTCAGCTTCCCGGACTTGTAAAGACGGGCGATTTTCTCGTCGTCCGGCTGGTAGGGATAAACCATTCCCCCCGCCGATAGGGAAATCCCCTTGGAACCGGCGTAATTCCAGGCTATCCCCCCGTCGGGGCCAGGGGCGCCTTGCCGTTCGATTTCTCGTCCGTCGGGGTCGATGACGCTAACTCCAAAAAACCTCGAACTCTCCCCCAACTTTTCTGCATCGAGAAGATCGCGGACATAAATGGACGAAATCCTGCGACAAGATTTATTTTTTAGACGAGCCCGATACCACAGATATTGGGGCTCGCCCAGCTTGAGCTTCGAGGGTCTGACCTCGAAGGAGAACTCGAGAGGCTCTCAGCTCATCCCGTCTTGACAAGGTTGATCGCACGGCACGATCACTGCGTAGTACCGTTTGAGATAGAAGGTGCCCGCGTAATGAATGCCAAGGAGGAGCGACGCGACGACGATCGCGCGTTTCCACTCGAGAAGCTTCTTCCCCCATCTACGGAAGGTCGGCAGTCCTGTCTGGGTCATAAAAATAAAAAAGAGGAAGCGCATGCGCGCTTCCTCTGGTCTCACCCGATTAAGGTCGGGTCGTGGATGCCCCGGGGCCTATTCCCCGAGTTACAGAGCGTCCCTCGCGGGACTTGCTTCAGTATAGAGTCCGATCCCCCGGCGCGCCTGAGGCATTGGACCCAAGGAGGGCTGGGCCAAAGGCCCGGGCTACTTCTTCTTGCCGAAAAGGAAGGAGAGGACGGCGCCCGCGCCGATGAGCAGGCCGCCGACGAGCGCGAGGGCCACGAGCGGCGTGCCGCCGAGGGCCAGGCCGACGCCGAGCAGGGCGACGCCGCCGATGACGGCGTACTTCCCGTACGCGCCGTACTTGTCGGTCGGGGAGGCCCCGCCCGTGGTGGAGCCTTCGCCCTTCACCGGCGTGTAGATGGTGATGCCGTTGAGCGGCTTCTTGCCCTCGAAGTAGTAGTCGGTGCCGGCGCCGGGGTTGCCGGCCGGGGGCTGGGCCGCGGGCTCCTTGCGGGGCGGAGCGGGCGTCTCGTCGAGCGCGGGCGGCGGGTTCTTGCGCGGCTCTCCGATGGTGACGAACTCGACGGGCTCGAGCGTCTGGATCGTGAAGCTCTGGTCGAAGGACTTGCCGGCGCGGGCCGAGGCGTCCTCGCGGGCGCCGAAAGACGCGGGATCGGCGGCGGCCTGGCTGCGCAGGGCCTCGAGGGTCGCGGACATCGCCGCGGGATCCGCGGCGGCGGGGACGGCTAGGAAGAGGACCAGGAGCGCGCGTGTCATTGCGCTAATATTGTAGCACGGACTACGGCAGAATCTGCGTCGAGGCGCGCACGCCGGCGATCAGCGGCTCGGGGTGCAGACCGAACAGCAGGACGCCGACGACCGCCACCGCCACGCCGCCGCAGACGTAGGCGCCGACGGGGATGGCGACCTCGTCCGACGGGTCGCGGAAGAACATGCGGTGCGCGATCGCGAAGTAGTAGTAGACCGAGACGACGCTGTTGAGGACGCCGACGACGGCCAGCCACCACTGCCCCGCCTGGACGGCCGAGGAGAAGATCACCAGCTTGCCCATGAAGCCCGCCAGCGGCGGGATGCCGGCCAGGGACAGCAGGCAGAACATCAGGGAGAGCGCCAGGCCGAGCCGGTTCTTGGCGAGGCCGTCGAACGAGGACAGGTCGTAGCTCCCCTTCGCCGAGCCGACGGCCTGGACGACGGCGAACGCGCCGACGTTCATCGCCACGTACACGAAGGAGTACAGCATCACGCCCTCGCGGCCGAGCGGCGAGCCGACGGCGAGGCCGATGAGCAGGTAGCCCGCCTGGGCGATCGAGGAGTAGGCGAGCAGGCGCTTGACGTCGGTCTGGAACATCGCGGTGAAGTTGCCGATCGTCATCGTCAGCGCGGCCATGACGGCGAAGAGCAAGGTCAGGTCGTAGGCCTGCAGCGGGAACACCGCGCCGAACACGCGCGCGAGGGCGGCGAAGGTCGCGAGCTTGGGCGCCACGGACAGGAAGGTCGTCACCGGCGTCGGCGCCCCCTCGTACGCGTCGGGCACCCAGAAGTGCATCGGGGCCAGGGACGCCTTGAAGGCGAAGCCGAGGAGGATGAGGACGAGGGAGAGGATCAGCATCGGGCTCGGGGCCGCGGCGGCCGCGGAGAGCTGGGTCGTCCCGGTGGCGCCGTAGTACAGCGAGATGCCGTAGACGAGGATGGCCGAGGAGAACGCGCCGAACAGGAAGTACTTCATCGAGCCTTCGTTGGACTTCGGGTTCTTGCGCTCGAAGCCGGTCAGGATGAAGGAGGAGATCGAGACCAGCTCGAGCGCGACGAAGATCATCAGCAGGTTCGTCGAGGAGACGAGGTACATGAGCCCCGCCGTGGAGAGCAGCATCAGCGCCGAGAAGGTCCCGGCCTGGCTCTCCGGCAGCTCCTTGTAGTCGAGGCCGAGCAGCAGGCACAGCACGCAGGTGAGCAAAGTCGTCACTTTAAAAAACTGGCTGAACGGGTCGACGGACCACAGCGAGCCGACGCCGTGGGCCGAGGCGTCCCCGAGGGACAGCGCGACCCAGGCCAGGACGCCCGCGGCCGAGAGCCAGGCGAGATGGTACAGCGCGCGGGCCCGCTTGGCCGGCAGGATCAGGTCCGCGAAGGCCACGCCGAGCGCCAGCGTCGCCAGGATCGTCTCCGGAAGGAGCAGCCGCAGGTTGTTCATCTCACTTCCCCAGCATGTGCTCGATGGTCTTGTTCATGAGGTCGAGCGGCCACTTCGGGTACACGCCGAAGAGCACCGTCAGGACCGCGAGCGGCGCGATCGAGATCAGCTCGCGCGCCGTCATGTCCGGGAGGTCGGCCCACTTCTCGTTGAACTTGCCGAGGAACACCTTCTGCATCATGCGCAGGAAGAAGGCGGCCGTCGCGATGATCCCGAGGACCGAGATCGCCGCGGCGAGCTTCCAGGTCTGGAACGCGCCGAGGAAGCACAGGAACTCGCCGATGAAGCCGGCGAGGCCGGGCAGGCCCAGCGAGGCGAAGCATGTTAAGGACATCAGCGCTGCATAAACCGGGAGCTTCACCGCCAGCCCGCCGAACGCCGAGACGTCGCGGGTGTGCGCGCGGTCGTAGATCACGCCGACGAGCAGGAACAGCGCGCCCGTGATGATGCCGTGCGTCAGCATCTGGAACACCGCGCCGGTGAAGCCCGCCGTGGTCATCCCGGCGATGCCGAGCAGGCAGTAGCCCATGTGGTTGACCGAGGAGTAGGCGACCATCTTCTTCATGTCGGTCTGCGCCATGGCGCACAGCGCGCCGTAGACGATGTTGATGACCGCGATGACGATGAGGGCCGGCAGGAACCACTGGAAGCCCAGCGGCGCCAGCGTGTAGGAGATGCGCAGCAGGCCGTAGACCCCCATTTTAAGAAGCACTGCGGCCAATATGACCGAGATCGCCGTCGGGGCCTCGACGTGGGCCAGCGGCAGCCAGGTGTGGAACGGGAAGGCGGGGATCTTGATCGCCATCCCGAAATACAGCCCCAAGAAGACCAATATCTGGAAGTGCCGGTCCCAGCCGCCGGTCAGCTTGGCGAGCTCGAGCATGTCGAAGGTGTGCGGGGCGGGGCTCGCGAAGTACAGCGCGAGGATGGCCAGGAGCATGAACACCGAGCCGGTCAGGGTGTACAGGAAGAACTTGATCGCGGCGAACTCCTTGCGGGGGCCGCCCCAGACGCCGATGAGGAAGTACATCGGGACGAGGGTGAGCTCCCAGAACACGTAGAAGAGGATGAGGTCGAGGGCGCAGAACACGCCGGTCATGCCGACCTCGAGGACGAGGAACCAGAAGAAGTACTCCTTGACCCGGTGCTCGATGCCGAGCGAGCCGATCAAGCCGATGACGCACATGAAGGTCGTCAGGAGCACGAGAGGGTAGGACAGGCCGTCCACGCCGAGGTAGTACTGGACGCCGAACGAGGGGATCCAGGAGAAGCGCTCGACGAACTGCATCTCGTGCGTGCCGCGGCTGAAGCCGGGCAGCATGGCCAGGGAGGCGATCAACGCGATGCCCGCGAAGACGAAGGCGACGGTCTGGATCGCCCGGACCTTCTCCTTCGGGATGCACAGGATGATCAGCGCTCCGACGAGGGGCGCGAACGTGACCAGTGAGAGCATGTTCATTGAGCGTTCTCCTAATTAGCGCGTCAGAATCAAGGTCGCCGCGAGGCTGAACGCGATCGCGGCGTACATCAGATATTCCTGCACCTGGCCGTCCTTGACGAGGGCGCGCAGGCCCACGCCGAGGTCGAGGCTGAGTCCCCCGAAGCCGTCCACGGTCCGGTCCACGAAAAGGGCATCTAAAAGATTGCTGACCTCAGCTACTATTCGCATCAGCAGGCCCCACCCGTCCACGAACACCCGGTCCACCACGTTCGCGTCGATCCAGAACGCGAGCGCGGCGACCTTGTCGCACAGGACGACGAGGAGGTCGAAGGCGTCGTCGAGGAACCAGCGCCGGTCGAGCAGGCGGAAGACCGGGGCGAGGTTCGCCTTGAGGCCGTCGGCGACGGCGTACTTCGGGCCCTTATACAGGAAGAAGGCCAGGCCGATGGAGCCGAGGACGAGGAACGGCAGGGCGAGGTGCAGCCAGTGAGGCAGATGGCCTTCGTGATGCTCGGCCTCCCCCCCCTCGTGGCTGGCGGCGGCCGCGTGGGCCTCCGCGGGCGCCTCCGTGGCTGGGGCGGCGTGCTCCACGGGAACGGCGACCGCCGCGTGCTCCGCCGGCTTCGCCTCGGCGGGATGCGCTTCGGCCGGCTTCGCCTCGGCCGGATGGGCCTCGGCCGCGGCCGGCGCCTGGGGCGCCGTGATCGTCGGCTTGGCGAGCAGGCTGTACACGAGCCCCTTGCGGTCCAGCATGAAGCCCGAGACGAGCGCCAGGAAGGCGAGCAGGACGAGCGGCCCGGTCATCAGGAACGGGGACTCGTGCGCGTGGTGGTGCTTCTCGTGGTCGCGGTCGTCGCCCCAGAAGGTCAGGATGAACAGGCGCGACATGTAGAAGGCGGTCATCAGGGCCGTGCCGAGCATGATCCAGAAGATCGGCTGGTTGGCGTGGTAGATGTTCGCCAGGATCATGTCCTTCGAGTAGTAGCCCGAGGTGAACGGGATGCCCGCGATCGCGAGTATGGCCGCGCCCATGGTCAGGAAGGTGACCGGCATCTTCTTCGACAAGCCGCCCATGAGGCGCATGTCGTTGGTGTGCACCGAGTGGATGACCGAGCCGGCGCCGAGGAACAGCAGGGCCTTGAAGAACGCGTGCGTCGTCAGGTGGAACAGGCCGGCGGTGTAGCCGCCGACGCCGAGCGCGCACATCATGAAGCCGAGCTGGGAGACGGTGGAGAAGGCCAGCACGCGCTTGATGTCGTAGCTGACGAGCGCCATCGCCGCCGCCATGAAGGCCGTGATGCAGCCGATCCACGCCGCCGCGAGCATCGCGTCGGGCGCGGCGAGGAAGACGAAGTACAGGCGCGCCACGACGAAGATGCCGGCCGCGACCATGGTCGCGGCGTGGATCAGCGCCGAGCCGGGCGTCGGGCCTTCCATCGCGTCGGGCAGCCAGATGAACAGCGGGAACTGGGCGGACTTGCCCATCGCCCCGAACAGGATGCCGATCGCGATCACGGTGGCGACCGTCGTCGTCATGTAGCCCTGGTTGATGAACTGGTGGATCTGCGTGATCTGGAACGAGCCGACCTTCGCGAAGATGAACAGCAGGGCGAGGTACAGGCCGGAGTCGCCGAGCTTGGTGGTCATGAAGGCCTTCTTCTGCGCCTCGGTCGGTCCGTCCTTCTCGAACCAGAAGCCGATCAGGAGGTAGGAGGACAGGCCCATCAGCTCCCAGCTCATGAAGCCGACGAGGATGTTGCTCGAGACGACGAGGCCGAGCATCGACGCCGTGAAGAACGAGACGAAGGCGAAGTACCGCTTGTAGCGGGCGTCCTCGTGCATGTAGGCGATCGAGTAGATCTGCACCATGAGGCTGACGAGCGTCACGACGACGAGCGTCAGGGCGGCGGGGCCGTCGATCAGCACGCCGATCGGCATGTCGTAGAGGAAGGACTTCCCCCCGATGGAGGCCGCGAAGGAGAACCACTGCCAGTTGTGCTCGTACGGCAGGGGCACCGTCCCGCCGGCGACGGCGTTCAATATGGACAGGGACATGCCCAGGCAGATGGCCATCGCGCCGATGCCGATCCACGGCGCGGGCGAATGAGGGTCTTCCTTCGCGCCGAACATCATGATCAGCGAAGCGGCGAAGGGGATCAGCGGGATCAGGTAGGCGTGTTCGATCATATCAGCCCTTGAGGAGATTGAAGTCTTCGGCGTACACGGTGTCCGTGCCGCGGTAGATCGCGAGCAGCAAGGCGAGGCCGACGACGATCTCGGCGGCGGCCACGGTCATCACGAAAAGCGCCAGCGCCTGGCCGGTCACGCCCTCCGGGTGGAGGAAGCGGTCGAAGGCGGCGAGGTTGATGTTGGCGGCGTTGAACATCAGCTCGATCGACATCAGGATGCCGCTGATGTTGCGCCGGGTCAGGGCGCCGAATATGCCGATGAGGAACAGGATGCCCGCCAGGGTCATGTAGTGCGCCAGGGTCAGAGGGGCGTTCATGAGGCTTTCTCCGTGCGGGTGAAGAAGACGGCGCCGAGCAGCGCCGCGAGCAGGACGAGCGAGATCAGCTCGAAGGGCAGCAGCCACTCGCCGAGGAACAGCCGGCCGATGTCGTGGGTGCCCGGCTTCGCGGCGGCCGTGACGACGGTGCCGGCGTGGAGCCGCGCGACCTTGAACAGGCCGACGGCGGCGACGGCGCAGACGAGGAGCGCGGCCATCCAGCGCTCGTTGACCTGGCGCAGGTGCAGGTCCGAGGCCCGTCCGAGCAGCATGACGACGAACATCACGAGGACCGCGATGCCGGACACGTAGACCATGATCTGCGCGCCGAAGAGGAAGTCCGCGCCCAGCGAGGCGTAGATCCCGGCGACCCCGGCCAGCGACAGGCCGAGGAACAGGGAGGAGTGCACGGTGTTGCGATGCAGGACCACGGCCAGGGCGCTCGCCACGGTCAGGAGCGCGAGCGAGTAGAACACGATCTGGTCTATCATCCTAGCTCCTCCTCGGCCGCACGTCGTGGATGGCGATCTGGCCCTCGGGGTCCTTGAAGTCCTGGACCTTCTGGTCGAAGTACTTGCCGATGAACGGGAAGTCCTTCTTCCAGCAGCGCACCATCTCGTCGCGCTTCGTGAAGATCACCTCGTAGTCGAGGGAGTGCCAGACGGACTTGGGCTTCGTCGGGCAGGCCTCCTCGCACAGGCGGCAGAAGTTGCACTTGCCGAAGTCGATCGAGTACCACTCGACCTTGGCGATCTTCTTGCCGGTCTCGTTCTTGGCGTTCTCGAGCTGGATGCAGTTGGACGGGCAGGCCTTCACGCACAGGTTGCACGAGATGCAGGTCTGCTGGTCGAAGAGCAGCGCCCCGCGGTAGGCCTCGAAGGGCACCAGCTTCTCGTCGGGGTAGTGGATCGTGACGGCCGGCTTGAACATGTACTTGAGCGTGATCCAATGGCCCTGGACGATGGCCTTGGAGTTGTTGAAGATGCTGGCGAAGTAGCGGATCATGAGGTCCTCATTTGAACCAGAACGCGAGATACAGGCCGGCGACCGCGATGTTCACGAAGCTCCAGGGGAGCAGGAACTTCCAGGTGAAATCCATCAGCTGGTCGACCCGGAAGCGGGGCAAGGTCCAGCGGATCCACAGGAAGACGAACATCATCAGCATCGCCTTGCCCAGCATCCACATCCAGCTGGGGATCAGGGTGAAAGGGACCGCGTTGATCGGCGACGCTCCCCCTCCCAGGAAGAACGTGGCCAGCAGGAACGAGCCGAGCAGCACGTACGCGTACTCGGCGAGGAAGAAGATGGACCACTTCATGCCCGAGTACTCGGTGTGGAAGCCGCTGACGAGCTCGGACTCGGCCTCGGGGATGTCGAAGGGCGTGCGGTTCGTCTCGGCCACCGACGCGATCAGGAAGATCACGAAGGCCAGCTGCCCGACGACGGGGTAGAAGATGAACCAACGCGGGACGATCCCGTGCCAGTACCCGGCCTGCGCGTTCGAGATGACCTGCAGGTCGAGCGAGCCGGCGAACATCAGGACGGGGACCACGGAGAAGCCGCGCGGCAGCTCGTAGCTGACGATCTGCGCGGCGCCGCGCAGGCCGCCGAGCAGGGAGTACTTGTTGCCCGAGGCCCAGCCCGCCATCACGACGCCGATCACCGAGATGCCGGCGAAGGCGAAGATGTACAGCGTGCCGATGTCGAGGCTGGCGGCGGCGAGGTTGTCGCCGAAGAGGACGGGCGCGAAGGCGATGATGCAGGGCGCGACGACCAGCCCCGGGGCCAGGGCGTGCACCCACTTGTCGGCCGCGGCCGGCGTGACGTCTTCCTTTAAGAAGAGCTTGACGCCGTCGAGGGCCGTCTGCGCCCACCCGTGGAAGTTCCAGCCTTTCGGGCTGCCGGCGTAGGTGGGGCCCACGCGCGTCTGGATGTGGGCCGAGATCTTGCGCTCCCACCAGATTGACCAGAGGCCGTTGATGAGGACGACGTGGACGACGGCGAGGACCTTGATCGCGACCCAGACCGCGTCGACGGCCACGGGGGCGAGCCCCTTGGCGGCGGCGAAGGCGGTCATGAACGCGTAAAGCTTGTCGCCGAGCGCGGCGAGCTCGCCGATGAGGCCGGCGGTGACGCCGAGGCCGAGGAAGATCCCGGCGAGCATGCCGGCGCCCCACTGGAAGCCGGGCTTCGACCAGCGGTTGGCGAAGCGCTCGGTGGGCCAGGTGGAGAAGCGGTCCTCGATGAGTCGGCCGTCCTTGCGGTTCAGCACCGGCTCCGGAGGGACATACTTCGGGGCGGCCGGTTTGGGAGCGGCGGCAGCGGGGGCCGCAGCGGCGGGCGCGGGCGAGGGTGCCGCTGCCGCGGGTTCGGGCTTCTTCTGGTCGTCGGGATTGGGTTTGGGGGCGGTCATGTTATCTGTCCACCTCGCCGAGGACGATGTCGATGGAGCCCAGGAGCGCGATCACGTCGGAGACCTTCATGCCGACGAGCTTCTCCTGGAGCATCGCGAGATTGATGAACGACGGCGCGTGCACGTGCATGCGGAACGGCGAGATGCCGCCGTCGGAGGCGAGGTAGATGCCGAGGTCGCCGCGCGCGCCTTCGACGTGGGCGTAGGCCTCTCCGGGGGCGGGCTTGGGGATCTTCGCGACGCCGGGGGCCATGAACGGGCCGGCCGGGAGCTTGGCGATCGCAGCCTCGATGATGCGGATGGACTGGCGCATCTCCTGCACGCGGCAGAAGTAGCGGTCCCAGCAGGAGCCGGTCTTGCCCAGGGGCACGTCGAACTCGTAGTTCTCGTAGCCGCTGTACGGGTCGGACTTGCGCACGTCGTGGTTGACGCCGGAGCCGCGCAGGTTCGGGCCGGACAGCGCCCAGCCCACGGCCTCCTCGGGGGAGACGATCCCGACGCCCTGGGTGCGGGCCATGAAGATCGGGTTGTACG
This sequence comes from Elusimicrobiota bacterium, assembly GCA_016191335.1. GTDB lineage: Bacteria > Elusimicrobiota > Elusimicrobia > UBA1565 > UBA9628 > GWA2-66-18. The sequence continues at coordinate 45,348 of JACPOW010000090.1, forward strand.
TCAGCAAGGTGTCGTACTCGTCGAGGCGGGGCTTGAAGTACTCGACGAACTCCTTCGTGCGCTTCAGCCAGTCCTCGGACGCGTCCGTCATCACGCCGCCGAGGCGGATGTAGTTGTAGGTCAGGCGCGCGCCGCAGATCATCTCGAAGAGGTCGAGGATCATCTCGCGCTCGCGGAAGGCGTACAGGAACGGCGTGTACGCGCCGAGGTCGATGCCGTACGTCCCGAAGAACAGGAGGTGCGAGGCGACGCGGTTCATCTCGCACATGATCACGCGCAGGGCGTCGGCGCGCGGGGTGGCCTTGACGCCCATGAGCTTCTCGGCGGCGAGGCAGAAGACGAGGTTGTTGGGCATCGCCGCGACGTAGTCCCACCGGTCCGTGAGCACGACGCAGTGGTGGTAGTTGCGGACCTCGGCGAGCTTCTCGGTGCCGCGGTGCAGGTAGCCGATGTCGGGCACGGCGTTGACGATGACCTCGCCGTTGATCGTGAGGCCGATGCGCAGCACGCCGTGCGTGGACGGGTGCTGCGGGCCGAGGTTGATGAACAGCTGGTCGGACTTGAGGCCGGGCATCGTCGAGGCGTCGGCGCCGGAAGCCATGATATTACTCATCGAAGCGGTCCTTGATGTGGACGTAGTCTTTGCGCAGGGGGTGTCCCTGGATGAAATCGGGGGTCAGGATCTTGGTCAGGTTCGGGTGCCCTTCGAACCGGACGCCGAGCAGGTCGAAGGTCTCGCGCTCCTGCCAGTCCGCGCTCTTGAACAGCGGCACGAGGCTCGGGACGCTGACGTTCTCGCGGGGCTGCTCGAGGCGGACGAACACCCGGGCGCGCTCCTTGACGGAGAAGAAGACGTAGAGCAGGTCCATCACGGGGCGGTACGGGTAGCCGGCGGTCGGGGCCGACTCGATCTGCGGCGTGCCCCCCTCGGGCAGGAACGGATTGAAGTTCTGCTGGCGGATGTAGCCCTTCATGTCCACGGGGCCGAGCAGGTCGGTGGCGGTCACCGTCTCGAGCATGTCGAAGCCGGCGTCCTTCAGCCACTGGGCGAACGGGACGAGCTCGTCCTTGGCGGCGAGCCGGACCGTCGGGTAATCCTTCACCTGGACGGCGGCCTTCTCGATCTTGGGGAACTTCGCTTGGATCTTGGCGAAAATCTCGTCGTTGGTCATAATCTCAGCCGTTGATGTCGCGGCTGCCCTTTTCCTGCTGGACGGTCGCGAGGCCCTTCTTGAGCGACATCTTGGCGATCTTTTCCTGGAGCTTGACGACGGCGTACTGCAGCGCCTCGGGGCGCGGCGGGCAGCCGGCGATGTAGACGTCGACGGGGACGATGCGGTCCACGCCCTTGAGCACGGAGTAGGAGTCGTAGTACGGGCCGCCGCAGTTGGCGCAGGAGCCCATCGAGATCACGAAGCGGGGCTCGGGCATCTGGTGGTAGATCTCGAGGATCGGCTCGGCCATCTTCTTGCACACCGTGCCGGCGACGATCATCACGTCGGCCTGGCGCGGGCTGGCGCGCGGGATGACGCCCATGCGGTCGAAGTCGAGGCGCGACGCGTAGGAGGCCATCATCTCGATGGCGCAGCAGGCGAGGCCGAAGGTCATCGGCCACATCGACTGGCGGCGGCCCAGGTCGATGAAATAATCCGAGGTCGTCAGGAGGAGCTCCCCTCCCGGCAGGCCCTTGGTCAGTCCCGGCAGCTTCTCGAGGATCATGGCCATAGTTTTTATTCCCAGCTCAGGGCGCCCTTGCGCCACGCGAACGCGAGCCCCAGCAGCAGGATCGCGATGAAGATCCCCATCTCCACGAGGGCGAGGGTGCCGAGCTCGCGCGCGGTCACCGCCCACGGATAGACGTAGAGGACCTCGACGTCGAACAGCACGAAGAGCAGGGCGAAGACGTGGAAGCGGATGTTGAGCTTGACCTCGGTCGAGCCGACGGCGGGGATGCCGCACTCGTAGGTGCTCTCCTTGCGCGCGTACGGGACGCTCGGGCGCAGGATCTTGGCCAGGCCGAGCGTGACCGCGGCGAAGCCGACCGCGACGATCACGAAGGCGTAGACGACGGCATAGGCGCTCATCATTTCGCTTTCCTCTGTATAAGGACCTTGAAGACCTCTCCCATCCCTTCCGGATGGATGAGGGTCTTGAGCTTGGCGCGCTCGCGGTAGGCCGCGGAGTCGTCGCCGGCGGCGGCTTCGAGGAAGCCGAGCATCCCGCCCTCGATCAGGAACTTGGACAGGCTCTCGAAGGACTCGAGCCCGAGCTTCGCGGAATAGCCCGCCCCGATCAGCGCCTCGAAGTCCACGGACGCGGTCAGATCGCGCGCGCCCGGCTCGCGGGTGAGCTCGGTCTCCACGGCGTGGCGGTGGAACGCGCGCGGCGGGTTCGCCGTGCCGGGGGCGAAGCGCTTGCCGTAGTCGATGGTGACGACGAAGCCTTCCTCGATCCGGGCGGCGGCGGCCGCGATCCAGGCCTTGGCCTCGAGGCTGACCGCGTGGCGCTCCCCCTCCTGCAGGCGTCCGGCGAGCGCGGCGGCGTGGGGCGCGAGCTCGGGACGGGACAGCGGGCCGCACACCTCCCGGTTCTCCGCGTCGACGAAGACCTCCTGGACCTTCCCTTCGCGCGCCTCGAGCAGGTGCACCGGCAGGGCGTCGAGCAGTTCGTTCGAGTAGAGCACGCCTGAGAAGCGCGGGAGCTTCGAGATCTCGGTGCAGGCGGTCACCGGCACGCCGAACGCGGTGAGGCGGCGGACCGCCGTCGTCAGGTCCTTGCGCCCGCGCTCGACGAGGACGAAGGACACGCGGGCCGCGAGGGCCGGGTGCTTCTCCCTCAGGCGGCGCGCGACCTGGCACGCCAAGGTCCCGTCGCCGCAGCCGGCCTCCGCTATACGAAGGAGGCCGCGCGGCTCGAGCTTCGCCACCCGCTCCAGAAGGAGCGCCAGCCTGTCGGCCAGCACGGCCCCGAAGGCGGAGTGAAGCTCGGGAGCGGTGTAGAAATCCGCGGCCTTCTCGCGGATGGAATAATAGCCCCGTTCAGGGTCGTATAGCGCGGACTCCATGAAGTCCCTGAACGAGCGCATCGCCAGATGTCCTTAGGCGAGGTCTTCGATGCCGAGCGTCTTCTTCTTGCCTTCGGCCTGGACCTTCTGGATCGACGCCTTGACGGCGGCCTCGACCTTCGCGGACAGGGCGTCGATGTAATCGCCGCCGGTGCGGAGTCCGGCTTCCTTGACCAGCTTCTTCACCTTGCTGGCGACGACGAGGGCTTCGGCCATGTGCAGTTCTCCTTGTTCCGGCTGAGTTCACACGAAAGTCAACGCATTTAAACAGAAATGACATGCCCGAACATTGACCTAGGTCAATGTTCGGGCGTCTTGCGCGTCTTCCAAATCTTGGCGCCGGGAAGGATCGAACTTCCGACATGGCGCTTATGAAACGCCCGCTCTACCACTGAGCTACGGCGCCGGAAGGCCGACATTGTATCACAAGCGCGACGAATTGTGTAGTATGACTCATGGCCAAGAAGATCACCGTCGCGAAAAAGATCACCGTCGTCATCGCCGACGACCAGACCCTGTTCCGCGAGGGCATCAAGGACCTTCTCGAGAACGAGAAGAACATCGCCGTCATCGGCGAGGCCGCCGACGGCCGCGAGGCGCTGAGGCTCGTCAAGAAGCTGAAGCCGAACGTGATCCTCCTCGACATCAAGCTCCCCCACATGGACGGCATCGAGGCGACCCGCCAGATCCACAAGGACTGCCCCACCACCAACGTCCTGATCCTGTCTTCCTACGAGGACGAGGCCCACGTGATGGAGGCCATCCAGGCCGGCGCGAACGGATATCTCTCGAAGATGCTCCCCGCCGCGGAGCTCGTCAACGCGCTGAAGACCTTCGCCAACCAGGGCGTGATGATCCCTCAGCCCGTGATGAGCAAGCTCATCGACGGCCTGCGCCAGATGGGCTCGGCCAACTCCGAGGCGAGCCTCGTCGCGCTGACCAAGACCGAGATCAAGGTCCTCTCCAACCTCGGGCAGGGCCAGTCCAACAAGGAGATCGCGGCCTCGCTCGCGTGCAGCGTCAAGACGATCAAGAACCATCTCAACAGCATGTTCCAGAAGCTGAGCGTGTCGAACCGGACCGAAGCCGTGGTCAAGGGCATCGACATGGGTCTGATCTCCGCCGAGAAAGCCGACTGAGGTTGCTCTAAGGCCTTCCTCCGCCGCAACCCCGCCGGGCGTCTCGCGCCCGGCGACCCGTATCACCCCGTCTTCCTCTTAATATATACGGCATTGACAGGGATGTGACCCGGGGCTATCCTGAGCGGAGATGGGTTTCCCGCGCAGGACGGTGATGCTCGGGGCGGTGCTGGCCGCGTCCCTCCTCGGGGCGACGGCGGCGTCCGCTCAGACCGCGAAGATCGACGCGCGCATCCGCGCGCGCCGCGCCGCGTCCTCGGGCGGATACGCTCCGGCGGGCGCCGGCGGCGCCGCCGCGGGCCCCCGCCGCTCCGTCCTCATCCGGGTCGCTCCCGGCACGCCGCTCGCGGCCCTGCGCGCGGCCTTCCCCGACGCCGAGTTCGGCTCCCAGGCCGGCGACGTCGTCACCGCGCGGGCCAGCGACGCCTCGCTCGACGCCCTCGCCGCCGACGGGAGGGTGCGTAAGATCGACGCCGGCGTGCGCACCCGCCCGTTCATGGACGCCGTCCGCTCGAGCTCGACGGCGTCGGGGATCGCCCTCGGCACGATCTACGGCGCGGCGGCGACCGACCTCGCGGGCGCGACGGGCTCGGGCGTCGTCGTCGGCATCGTCGACACGGGCATCGATTACACGCACCGGGACTTCATGGTGGACAATTCCTACCCGGGGACGAGCACGTCCCGCATCCTGTACATCTGGGACCAGACGATCAGCTCCCACGCCGGCGGGCCTTTCCCGACCGGCTACAGCTACGGCGCGCAATACACGCAGGCCCAGCTCACGGCCAAGATCCAGACCGGGGCGGGGACGATCAACACCGAGGACGCCGACGGGCACGGCACGCACGTCGCCTCGATCGCCGCGGGCGACGGCACCGGGACGAACGGCGCGATCCCGTCGGGGACGTTCAAGGGCGTGGCGCCGAGCGCGGACCTCATCGTCGTGCGCACCACCTTCGACACCGCCGACGTCGTGGACGGAGTGGCCTACATCATCGCGCAGGCCGCCGCGGCGGGCAAGCGCGCGGTCGTCAACCTGAGCCTCGGCACCCAGTCCGGTCCGCACGACGGGACGTCCGGCTTCGAATCCGCGCTCGGGACCCTCGCCGCGAACACCCCCGTCGTGGTCGCGATGGGCAACGACGGGGCGTCGAAGCCCCACGCGGGCGCGGACGTCGGCCCGGGCGGCGTGGCGGGGTTCGTCATCGACGTCGACGTGAACAACTCGGGGCAGAACGCGGAGGTCGAGTTCTGGGTGCCGGGCGCCGACCGCTACACGGCGGAGGTGTCGCTGGGCGGCGTGGGAGGGAGCCTCGTCGCGGGCTACAACTCGATCCAATCGACGACTTTGGGCGGGCATCTCGTCCAGGTCTACAACAGCACCGACGTGGGCCATCCCAACGGCGACGAGCTCATCTACGTCCGCGTCAACCGGTCCCCGTGGGTCAACGTCCCGTCGATCTCCGTGACCCTGACGCGCACCGTCAACGGCGGCAGCGGGCGCGTCGACGGGTGGGTGGATCCGGCGAGCCAGGCGGTCGGCTTCGCCTCCTACGTGGACAACACCCGGACGCTCAGCGAGCCGGCCTCCGCGCTGAACGTCATCGGCGTGGGCTCGTACGCGTCGAAGAAGTACTGGGACGCGATCGACGGGTTCACCTACAACTTCACGAGCCAGGCCAGCCTGGGCTACCTCTCCCAATTCAGTTCTCAGGGCCCCACGCGCGACCTGCGCCAGCAGCCCGAGGTCGTGGCGCCCGGCGACGTGATCGCGGGAGCCCTCTCGGCGGCGACGACGGCCTACCCCGGGGACAACCTCGTCCTGACGGACGGACGGCACCGGATCCTGCGCGGGACGAGCATGGCGACCCCCGTCGTGACGGGCATAATCGCCGCGCGCCTGCAGTACGGGCCGACCCGCACCGTCTCCGACATCCGGAGCATACTCCGCGCCCAGGCGCGCTCGGACGGCGCGACCGGGATCGTTCCCTCGTACGCGTGGGGCTACGGCAAGGCCGCGTCGAGCCCTCAGCCCGTCTCCCCTCCGACGGGCCTGACCGCGACGACGCTCGGCCCGAGCTCGGTCACCTGGACCTGGAGCGCGGTCGTCGGCGCGGACTCCTACTCCCTGTATTACTCGACGAACCCGACGGTGCGCTTCGCGTCGGGCGCCCAATCCCCCTACGTCCACACCGGACTGGCGGCGAACACGACGACGGGCGTCCTGGTCAAGGGCAACGGCGGCGGCGTGGACGGCCCCGGCGCCTTCATCAGCACCTCGACCTTGGCCGCCCCTCCCGGGGCCCTGCCGACGGCCACTCCGCACGTCGACAGCGTGACCGTCTCCTGGGCCGCGTGCCCGGCGGCGCCCGCCACGCTCTCCTGCTGGGGCTACTCGGTCACGGCCTCGACCGCGGCCAACGGGAGCGGGACGCAGTTCGCGGCCCTGACCTTGAACCGCGCCGACACCTCTCTCGCGGTCACCGGCCTTTCGCCGCTGACGACCTACTACTTCCGCCAGGCGACGCTGAACTACTACGGCGCCGCGACCTCGACCGGGCAGGTCCAGGCGACGACCTTGACCGACCTCGTCGCCCCGATCAGCCCTCAGTTCAGCGGCGCGACCGTCTCCTCCATCCGCTTCGACTGGAACGGAGCCGGGAACGCCTCGGGCCTCACCTACGTCGCTCACGCCTCCACCTCCCCCTCGTTCGCCGGGGTCGTGCTGAGCAGCGCGACGAAGAACTTCTACGCGGTCTTCACCGGCATGTCGACGAACGCGAGCTACTACTTCCGCGTCGCCGCGACCGGCGGCCCGTACCTCGTCCCGGGGACCCCGACCGTGACCTTGGCGGCCGCCCCCGCGCTCTCGACCGCGCCGTACCTGGGGGTCTCCCAGACCGGGTTCACCGTGCAGTGGTCGTCGGGCGGCAACACGGCGGGCACCCAGTACCGCGCCGAGGCCTCCGCGTCCGCGGATTTCGCGGCGATCGCGGCCTCGTCGACCACGCGCAACGGCTACGCCGCGTTCACCGGCCTGACGCCGAACACCCTCTACTACGCGCGCGCGATCGCGATCTCGCACGCCGGGATCACCAGCGACTACACGACCTTCGGGTCGACCCCGACCTTCGTGCTCGACCCGACCTTGCCGGGGCAGCCCTTCTCGGGCCAGTCCGCGGACGGCTTCACCTTCAGCTTCAACTCGGGCGGCAACCCCGCCGGGACGGTGTACACCGTGCGGGTGGCCACCAGCGCCTCGTTCTCGCCGCTCACGGCCAGCGTCAACACCACGGGCGGCTCGGCCTCGTTCACCGGCCTGAATTCCAACCGCCGCTACTACGCGGACGTCGCCGCGCTGAACCTCTCCGGGACCCCGACCGCCTACACGGGGGCCGTGTCCACGGCGACGACCGTCGTCGCCCCCGGCGCGCCCGCCTCCGCCGTCTTCTCCCGCTCGACCGGGACCCTCTACACGAGCTGGACGACGGCGACGCTCGGGCCGGGGACGAGCTACACCGTCCAGGCCTCGGCGCTGGCGAACTTCTCCGTGGTCGCGGGTTCCTCGACGACGGCCAACGCCTTCGCCGCCGTCTCCGGCCTGAGCCCGAACACCCTCCACTACCTGCGCGTGCGCGCGCTGAGCCTCAACGCGCCGACCCCGGACGGCCCGTGGACGGCGATCGGCTCGGCCTCGACCTTGGCCAACGCCCCGGCCGCCGCGGCGACGCCGTTCCCGCTCGTCGGCGTCGCGAGCGTGACCGTGGCCTGGACCGCCCTGCCGCTGGCGCCCCAGGCCTCGGCCTGCCAGGGGTACCTGGCGGAGCTGTCCCCGGACCCGGCCTTCGGGACGATCCTGCGCTCGAGCTCGGTGGCCCCGGGGGCCGCGACCGCCAACTTCGCGGGGCTGACCTACGGCACGGTCTATTACACGCGCGTGGCCTCGCTCGACCAGGAAGGCAACCCCAACTACCTGGTCATCGGCTCGACGCGGACCAACGCCCCGCGGCTCTCCTCGGGCACCGTCGTCGGCGGGACCTTGACCCTCGCCCTGCCCGGCGCCTTCGCCGTCGTCCCGTCCGTGACGGCGCAGATCGAGGACGGGACCTTCCCTCCGGGCACGGTCGTCACGATGCTGTCGGGGGTGACGCTGGACCTGACGAGCCCGCGCAGCTCGGTGGCGAACCTGACCGCGCTCGGCGGCGCCGTCGGCGTCGACATCTCGGCCGGCGGCCTTCAGCCCCTGAAGCCGGTGCGCCTGTTCCTGACCTACGATCCCCTGCTGCTCCCCCCCGGCTCCGACCCGCGGCGGCTGCTGATCGCGCGCTACGACGACGCGTCGGCGCTCTGGGTCATGGTGCCGTCCGTCGTGGACACCTCCGGCCGCCAGATCATGGCCACGCTCGACCATTTCTCCTCCTACTCCCCCTTCTTCGCCGCGGCCGGCGCGTCGGTCGCGGACGGCGTCGTGTTCCCCCAGCCCTGGGAGGTCGGCGCGTCGAACGGCGCCTACGGCGCGCAGGCCCTCACCTTCGCGAACTACCCCGCCGGGACGACGGTCCGCCTGCTGTCCCTGACCGGCGAGCAGATCTGGGAGGGCACCGCGGGCGCCAACGGGATACTGACCTGGGACGGGCGCAACAAGTCCGGCCGCAGCGTCGCCAGCGGCACCTATTATGCCATCATCGAGGGCGCCGGGGCGCGCAAGGTCCGGCGCGTGGCGGTGATCCGTTGAGGCGCCTGCGGACCGCCGTCCTGCTCCTGAGCGCCCTCGCGGGGCCCGCCTCCGCCGCGTTCCAGACCGACGCGGGCGTCAACGGCGCGCAGTTCCTGAAGATCGGCGCCGGCGCCCGGGCTCTCGGAATGGGCGAGGCGATGACCGCGAGCGCCGAGGGGCCGGAGGCCATGTACTGGAACCCCGGCGGCCTCGCCGCCGCGCGCGGGCTGGAGCTGAGCTACACCCGCGCGGAGCTGCCCGCGTCGGTCCACCACGACTACGCCGCGCTGGCCCTGCCGGTGAACTGGTCCGGCGGCGTGTTCGGGTTCGCCTTCACCCGCCTGAGCCAGGGCGCGATCGAGCAGATCGACAACGTCGGCCAGAGCCGCGGCTCGTTCGCCCCCCACTCCGAGGCGTTCTCGTTCGGCTACGCGCGCGCCTTCACCGAGGAGGACGCGCTCACGAAGGACCGGGGCTACTTCCGCGACTCGTGGAACCTCCCCGGCGCCGCGCGCCGCTTCGAGGACGAGGAGGAGCGGGAGCCCTGGACCGGGTCGTTCCGCGCCGGCGCCGCGCTGAAGGTCGTCAGCGAGACGCTCGGCAGCCGCACCGCGGCGACCGCCACCGGCGACGGCGGCGTGGTCTACCGGCCCTCGACGCGGCCCGCCCTGGCGCTGGCCTGGGCGTTTCGCAACGCCGGAGGCAAGCTCCGCTTCATCGGGCAGTCGGAGCCGCTCCCCTTCGAGCTCTCCCTGGCCGCGGCGCACGACTGGGAGCCCGAGCGCGGGCACGTCGTGACGGCGATCGAGGCCGTCGCGCCGCTGCACGCGCGGCCTTACGCGAAGCTCGGCGCCGAGTGGGACCGGGCGGTGTCCAGGGGCATGCGCGCCATAGGGCGCGTCGGCTTCCACGGGCGGTCCGTCCCCGACCTCGGCGTCCTGTCCGGGCTGACGGTCGGCGCGGGCGTGCGCGTCGGCGGCTTCTCGTTCGACCTCGCCTTCCAGCCGCTGGGACAGCTCGGCGAGGCGTTCCGCCTGGGACTCGGCTGGAAGTTCGGGCGCAAGAGCTAGCGTCGGCCGCGCTCAGCGGAGCTTGGACTTGGTCTTGGAGCCGGCCTTGATGCGCGCGACGGACTCCGTCGCGTAGACGCGGATGCGGGGGTTGCCCGCGGACTTGGCGGCCTTCTCGAGGGCGGGCAGCGCCGTCTCGTCGTTCGTGCGGCCCAGGGCGGCGCAGGCGATGAGGCTGATGCGCTCGTCGGGCTCCGTGAGCAGGCCGACCAGAGCGGGGACGGCGTCGGGCGTCGCCGGCGCGTACTCGGCCAGCGCGCGGATCGCGGCGACGCGCGCCCCGAAGCGGTGCGCCGGCTTCAGGATCGCGAGGAGCTTCTTCGCCGCGCCCGGGTCGCGGGACGCGGCGATGGCTCCGACGGCCGCGGCGGCGACGCCGTCGCGGTAGGTCTTCGCCTTGAGGTTGGCCTCGACGATCCCGCGGTAGCGCGGGTAGTCGAGGCGGCCCAGGGCGCGGGTGGCCTCCGCGCGCACGAGCAGGCTGCGTCCGGAGCGGGCGAGCGGGGCGAGGAGCGCGGCGTCGGCGGGGCCTCCGCGGCGGCCGAGCTGGTCGACGACCGCGCGGCGGACCTTGGGGTTCGCCGGGCCCGAGGCCAGCAGGCGGCGCAGCGCGGGGGCGGTGCGGGGGCCGGAGACGGAGCCCAGCGCCTCGACGATCTCGGCGGCGGCGCCCCAGAACTTCTCCCGGCGGGCGGCGGCCTCGAGCTCGGCCAGGGCCTTCTCCCCGCCCCACGCGGCGACGGCGGCGGCGGCCTGGGCCCTCGAGGCCGAGGTCTTCCCGGCCCGCAGCTGGCGCACCCACATCGCCTGGGGCTTGCTGAACTTTATGGAAGCCAGCAGCTCGAGTTCCGGGTCGAACTCCACGTCCAGGGGCTCGCCGGGCAGGTTCCAGACGAAGCGGTGCTCCTTCGCGTCGACCGTCTCGGTGAACTCGCGCGTCCAGCCGCGCCCCGTCACGCGGACGCGGGCCTTGAGCTTGTAAGCGGGCGAGGCGTCGGAGACGTCCTGCGTCTGCGTGAGGTGGAGCTCGCCGCGCTTGCCCTTCGGGGACCACGACCAGCGGAGCCTCAGCGCCGGATGGCCGCCCCGGTACACCCACTGGTCGAAGAAGCCCTGGAGGTTGCGGCCGGTGGCGTCCTCGAAGGCGGCGACGAGGTCCTGGGTCTCGGCGATACCGTCCTTGTGCTTCCGGAGCCAGTGACCGACGCCCTTCCAGAACAGCTTGTCGCCGAGCTCGAGGTGGAGCATGCGCAGGACCCAGCAGCCCTTCTCGTAGAGGTGCCGGTCGAAGATCGTCCACGGGTCGGTGTAGGTCCGGCACACGATCGGGCGGCGGTACCGGCCCGAGTCCTCGTCGAGGTATACCCTGCGGTTGTTCAGGAGCTCGAACAGGGCTTCGTCGTGACCTTTATCGGCCTCAAGAAACACGACCTCGGAGTAGGTCGCGAAGCCCTCGTTGAGCCAGGCGTGCGGCCACTCGGCGCAGGTGACGAGGTCGCCGAACCACTGGTGGGCGAGCTCGTGGGCGACCAAGGTGTCGAGATCATGATCGACGAACGCCTGCTGGTCGATGAGGCAGGCGTCGGTCTGCGTGGTGGCGGTCGTGTGCTCCATGCCGCCGGGGTACTCGGCCACGGCGACCTGGGCGTAGCGGGAGTACGGGTAGCGCACGCCGGTCTTCTCGGAGAAGATCCTCATCGCGGCGGCGGTCTTGCCGAAGCCTCGGCGGGCGTCCGCCTCGCGGCCCTTCTCGCAGTAGTAGACGACGGGGATCCCGTCCCAGTCCTCGACGACCTCGGCGAAGCGCGCGACGGCCAGCGTGATCAGGTAGATCGAGTGCGGGCGGTCGAGCTTCCAGTGATAAACATGCTTCGTCCGGCCCTTCGATTCGTCGATGAGGACGCCGTTGGAGACCGCGCGAAAGCCCGCGGGCACGGTCGCCCGGACCTCGGAGGTCGCCTTCTCCCCCGGCGCGTCGTGGCAGGGAAACCACCTGCGCGCGTCCTCGGGCTGGCTCTGGCTCCACATCTGCTCGGGAGACTTCACGAAATGGAGGCCGGCCTCGGGGTTCGTCACCGAGTAGTGGACCTCGACGTCGTGCGCCGCGTCCTCGGCGAGGACCTTGGGGGCGGTGACGACGAGCTTCTTGTCGGCGTTCTTGAAGCGGGCGGGCTTGCCGTCGAAGAGGACCCTCGAGACCTTCAGACCGACCGCATCGAAAGACAGGGACCGCAGCCCGGCGCGGCGAGCCTTGACGGTCGTACGGCAGAAGCCCGACAAACGCCGATTTTTCAGGTCGACGCTTAGATCAAGATAAACATGACACGTATCGAACGGCCTGTCCGGCGCGTACACCGGCGGCACGCCCAGGAGGGCGGCCTGCACCCCCGGGCCGGAGCCCTCGGCCGCGATCCGTCTTCCGCAGCCGAGGAAGTCCCGGTCCAGGTTCGGCATTTAGGCGGCCGCGGCTTCCGGCTTCGTCGCCGAGGCGGCTTCCTTGATCATCATCGCGGCGATCTCGTTGCGCTGGATCTGGTTGGTGCCTTCGTAGATCTGCGTGATCTTCGCGTCGCGCATGTACTTTTCCACCGGGAAGTCTCTCATATACCCGATGCCGCCGCACATCTGGACGCACTCGTTGGTGACGAACATCGCCGTGTCCGAGCACGAGAGCTTGCACATCGCCGACTCCTTCGTCCAGCGCTTGCCGTCGCCGGCCTGCAGGACGTCGTAGACGATCGCGTTGTCGTCGATCGCCTTCTTGTAGACGGGCAGCATGTACTTGTCCATCGCGTTGGCGGTGGTGTACAGCAGCGCGCGGCTCATCTCGATCTGCGTGGCGCAGTTGGCCATCATGTGCTGGATCGCCTGGAAGCTCGAGATCGGCTGGCCGAACTGGCGGCGCTGGCGGATGTACGCCAGCGTCTCGTCGAGCGCGCCCGTCGCGATGCCGAGGGCCTGCGCCGCCACGCCGGGGCGGGAGCAGTCGAAGGTGGTCTGCGCCGTGAACAGGCCGTAGCCCTCCTTGTAGAGCCGGTTCTTGACCGGGACGCGGCAGTTCATGAAGTCGAGCTGATAGGTCGGGTTGGCGCGGATGCCCATCTTGTGCTCTTTCTTGCCGAAGCCGAAGCCGGGCGTGCCCTTCTCGACGACGAAGGCGGTGACGCCGCGGGCGCCGCGGGCGCGGTTGGTGGTCGCGAACACGACGTAGGTCTCGGCGACCTCTCCGTTGGAGACGAAGGTCTTGGAGCCGTTCAGGACGTAGTGGTCGCCGTCGAGCTTGGCCGTGCACTCGGTGGCCGTCGCGTCGGAGCCGGCGTTGGCCTCCGTGATCGAGAAGGCCGCGAGCTTCTTGCCGGACGCGAGGTCGGGGATGAAGCGGGCGCGCTGCTCGGGGTTGCCGAGGAGCAGGATGGGGAGCACGCCGAGGCCTGAGGCCGCGAAGGCGAGGGCGATGCCGCCGCACGCGCGGGAGAGCTGCTCGATGACGAGGACCTGCTCCTTGAGGCCGCCGCCCATGCCGCCGTACGCCTCGGGCAGGTAGACGGAGTAGAGGTCGGCCGCCGCCATCTTCTTGACGACGTCCCAGGGGAACTTCTCCTGTTCATCAAGGGACTCTCGCACGGGTTTTATATCGCGGAGGGCGATCTGCCAAGCCAAATCCTGGATCTCCTTCTGCTGCTCGGTCAGCTCGTAGATGTCGCTCATATGGTCAGTCGCCTTTTTCCATCCGTTTCAGCGCGTCGCTTGCCGCGGCCTGCTCCGCTTCCTTCTTGCTCTTGCCGGCGCCCCGGCCGAGCTCTCGCTCGCCGAGCCGGACCGAGATCTGGAAGACCTTGTCGTGGTCCGGGCCCGTCGACGAGGTCGTTTCGTAAGTCGGCGGCGACTTGTGCCGCTTCTGCAGGAGCTCTTGCAGCCTGCTCTTGTGGTCGGTCTCCAGCAGGCTGCCGTGCCTGTCGGCGTACCACTTGAGGATGAACTTCGAGGCCGCCTCATAACCGCCGTCGAGGTAGATCGCGCCGATCAGGGCCTCGACGGCGTTCGCGAGAAGGCTTTGCCGCGTGCGTCCGCCGGTGTTCTCCTCGCCGACGCCGAGGTGGAGATAAGCTCCGATGCCCAGCTCCTCGCCCCACAGGGCGAGGCTTGGCCTCGAGACGAGCAAAGACTTCTTCTTGGAGAGGTTCCCCTCGGGCTCGTCCGGATAGCCCTCGTAGACCGCGTGCGCGACGACCGACGCCAGCACGCTGTCGCCCAGGAACTCCAAGCGCTCGTTGTAGACTCCGGACCCGCTCTCGCTGGCGTACGACTTGTGCGTCAGCGCCTTCTTGAGCAGCCCGGCGTCCTTGAACCGGTACCCGACGACCTCTTCAAGAGGTCGAGGCATCGGAGCTATCGCCCTTACTTCTTGGCGTGAGCCGAGATGTAGTCGATCGCCTGGCCGACCGTCTGGATCTTCTCGGCCTGCTCGTCGGGGATCTCGGTGTCGAACTCTTCCTCGAGCGCCATGACGAGCTCGACGGTGTCGAGCGAGTCCGCGCCGAGGTCGTTGACGAAATGAGCCGTCGGGGTCACTTCAGCGGCGTCCACGCCGAGCTGCTCGACGATGATCTGCTTCACGCGGTCCGCGATGTTGGCATCAGCCATGATGTCTGTCTCCTTGTTTACATGTATCCACCACCGTTCACGTTGAGGCAGTGACCGGTGATGTACGACGCTTCGTCCGACGACAAGAACAGGACCGCGCGGGCGACGTCCGCCGGCTCGCCCATGCGTCCGAGAAGGATCTTCTCGATGAGCTTCGCCTTCATCTCCTCGGGGATGACCTCGGTCATCCGCGTCTTGATGAAGCCCGGAGCGACCGCGTTCGCCGTGATGCTGCGGGAGGCGAACTCCCGTGCGACCGACTTCGTCATCGAGATCAGGCCGCCCTTCGAGGCCGAGTAGTTGGCCTGTCCGGCGTTGCCTTCCTGCCCGATCACGGACGCGATGTTCACGATGCGTCCGTAGTGGGCCTTCATCATCGGCCGGATGCAGGCCTTGATGAAGTTGAAGGCGCCCTTCAAGTTCACGTTCATCACCGCGTCCCAGTCCGACTCGGACATCCGCATGAGCAGGTTGTCCTTGGTGATCCCCGCGTTGTTGACCAATATATCAATTTTCCCGAATTTTTCAACCGCGGCCTTCACGACGGCCTCGCACTGGTCGAACTTGGTGACGTCGCAGGCGACGCCGAGGGTCTTCGAGGCGTCCCCTCCGGCGAGCGCGGCGGCGGACTTGGCGGTCTGCTCGGCGTTGACGTCCACGACGACGACCTTGGCGCCCTCGGCGAGGAAGAGCTCGGCCGTGGTGTAGCCGATGCCCTGGGCGGAGCCGGTGATGATCGCGACCTTGTCCTTCAGGCGGATCCCCGTCGTCGGGACGGGGCGCGGCGCGGTTTCGGTGGTCATATTCATAGAAGCACTTTCTCCTCGGGCGTGCCCGTCCGGGCCACGACCTCCTTCAAAGCTTTCGGCACGCCGGCCTCGGCGATCTTGGCGGCGACGCGGATGGCGTTGGCGATCGCGCGCGCGTTCGAGGAGCCGTGGCTGACGATGGCGACGCCGTTGACCCCGACCAGGGGGGCGCCGCCGTACTCATCGTAGCTCATTTTCCGCTTCAGGCGCGAAAACGGCCCGCGCAGGAACAGCAGAGGCAGGCGGTAGACCCAGGAGGACATCAGCTCGGTCTTGAGCTGGGCCATCATCGCCATCGCGGTGCCTTCCATCGTCTTGATCAGGACGTTGCCGACGAACCCGTCGCAGACCACGACGTCGGTCCTGCCGGCGGGCACGTCCCGTCCCTCGACGCAGCCGTAAAAGTTCACTCCCGCACTCCTAAGCAACGGAAAGGCCTCTTTGGCCAGATCGTTGCCCTTCCCCTCCTCCTCGCCGATGGACAGCAGGCCGACGGTCGGCTCCGCGATGCCGTAGACGTGGCGGGCGAGCAGGGCGCCCATCATCGCGAACTGGACGAGGTGCCACGGCTTGCAGTCGACGTTGGCGCCGGAGTCGAGCAGGACGGTGATGCCCTTGGCGGTCGGGATCGGGCAGGCGATTGCGGGCCGCAGCACGCCGGGCACGCGCTTGAAGTGGAACAGCGCCGCGACCATCGTGGCGCCGGAGTTGCCCGCCGACACGAAGCCGGCGGCTCGCCCCTCCGCCGCCATCTTCGCGGCGATCATGATGGACGCGTTGGGCTTCGCCCGGCACGCCCCCGCGGGATCCTCGTCCATGCCGACGCACTGCGCGGCGTCGACGATCTCGAACCGGGGGTCGCCTTCGGCGATGCCTCGCGCGGAGAGCTCCGCGCGGATCTTGTCCGCGGGCCCCGCGAGAAGCAGCTCGACGCCGAAGGCGTTCGCGGCCTGGATCGCCCCTTCGATGTTGGGGGGCAGTCCGAAGTCGCCGCCGACGGCGTCGAGCGCTATCCTCACGCGAGGTCTGTGTAAAGTCTTACTGCTTTCCTTCGTCTCCGCCCTCGGGCTGCGCGCCCTTCTTCTTCGTCTTCGGCGGGCGCACGAGCACGCCGTTGTAGTAGCCGTCGGCGCTGATCGTGTGCGGGCGGTGCCAGCGGCCGTCCTTGTCCTTGCTCAGAGGCACGGCCTCGAGCTTCCAGTTGGCGGAGCGGCGGCTGTCGCGGCGGGAACGCGTGTGTTTACGTTTCGGATTGGGCATTGTATTCCTCTATTTGTGGAGAAGGCTGATTTTAGCCTTTATGAGGGCGAGGGGTCAATCGGGGCTTTCGGGTCTCGGTGAAATTCCCGCCCGGGACGCCGTCCCCGCCCCCCCCTTCGGGGTGGCCGCAGTCCACTTCATTGCGGTTCTTCTTGCACACCTCGCACAGCCCCTTGCAATCCGGCTTGCACAGGATCTTCATCGGCTGGATCAAGGCGATGGACTGGCGCACCTCGTCGGTGAGGTCCATGGGGCCGCCGTCGATGGGCACCATCACCTCGATGGGCGTGCTCCAGGCCTGCTCGATGGGCTTGAGGCAGCGCGTGCACTCGAACTTCCATCTCCCCTTCGCGGTGCCGGTGAAGGCCGCCTCGTCGTCCACGGCGAGGATCATGCCGTCGAGCTTGACCGGCCCCACCAGGCTTCCCTCGCTCAGCGCGTCCGGGAAGGTCTCCGGCGGCGTCTTGGCGTCGACGGCCAGCTGGCCGTTCTCCTTCACGTCCGTAAGAGGGAATTTGAAGTCGGTGCTCATGTACTCATCGTACAAAAAACGATCCGCGCGTGGATGTCCACGCGCGGATCCTTTTCGAACGGGCCGACGCTTAAGCGGCGATCTCGGCTTCCTTGAACGTCGCGACGAGGTCCGTCATCACGGCGTCCATCTCGGCGTACGCGCCCTTCTGGACGGCGGCGACCTTCTTGAAGTCGAGAGCCAGCATCGACGCGTCTCCGAGACCGGCGACGAGAGCCAGGCCCTCGCTCGAGACGAAGCCCGCCGAGTATGAGGCGTGGATGCGCGCCATCTTGCGCCAGGCCTCGTGGCTGAAGATCACCGATTCCGGCTTCTCGGCCTTGGCCGCGGCGCGGCAGAACGCGCCCGCGGACTCGGCGTAGGTCATGAGCTCGCCGAGCTTGGTGTGGGCCAGTTGGTTGGCGGTGAGCTTCTGGTCGTAGCAGGCCTTGAGCACCTGCGACAGCGAGCGCAGGGCGACGGCCGCCGCGTCCGCGCCGACCGACGGGCCCTTCGCGTGCAGCGCGTCGAGCTCCTCGGCCAGCTTGTCGTAGTACTTGCCCTCGGCGTTGATGTTGGCCTGCCAGCGTTCGCGGAAGGTCGTGAGCTGCAGGATCTCCGAGGTGCCCTCGTAGATGCAGGTGATCTTGATGTCGCGCTTGAGCTTCTCGACGGGGAACTCGCGCACGTAGCCGTTGCCGCCGTAGGCCTGGATCGCGTTGTTGCAGGCCGTGTCGGCGGTCTCCGACGCGAGCAGCTTCGCGATGGCGCCTTCGGTCTGCAGGCCTTCCTCTCCCGAGTCGATGCGGCGGGCGACCTCCTCGACGAAGGCGCGCGCGGCCTCGAGCCGGGCGGCGAACGGGACGAGGAGCTTGTGCGTCATGCCCTGCTTGGTGCAGAGCGGCTGGCCGCCGACGTTGCGCTGCTGGGAGTAGCGCACCGCGTGCTCGATGGCCTTCCAGCCGGTGCCGAGCGCCATCGCCGCCACCATGAGGCGCGTGTAGCCGAACACGGCCTGCGCCTGGCGCAGGCCCTTGCCCTCGACGCCGCCGACGAGGTTCTCGATCGGCACGTAGACGTCCTGCATGTTGACGGGGCAGGTGTCGGAGAGGCGGATGCCGTGCTTGTCCTCGTGCTTGTCCACGGTGAGGCCCTTGGTCCCCTTCTCGACGATGAACCAGGAGACGCCCTTGGGCGCGCGGGCGAGGATGGTGAACACGCCGGCCACGCCGGCGTTGGTGATCCACATCTTGCCGCCGCTGATCTTGTAGCCGACGACCTTGTCGCCTTCCATCACGCGCTCGGCCTTCGTCTTGAGGTGCAGCAGGTCGGAGCCGGCCGCCGCCTCGGTCGCGCCGTAGGCCACGTAGCAGCGGTCCTTGGCGATCTTCGTGACCCACTTCTGCTTCTGCTCCTCGGTGCCGCCCATCATGATGGGGTCCATGCCGAGGAAGGTCGCGAAGACGGAGGTGCACACGCCGAGGTCGATCTTGGCGAGCTCCTCGCAGGCGCGGTAGATGTCGTAGGAGTTGCCGCCGAGCCCGCCGTACTTCTCGGGGATCATGATCAGGTTGCAGGCGATCTGCTCGGGATCGTAGAGGTCCGTCATCTCCTTCGTCGGGAAGCGGTTCTCCTCGTCGAGCTTGATGAGCTTGGAATGAGGAAAATTCTTCACGCCGTACTCGCGGATGGTCTCCAAGACCATCTTGCGCGTGTCCAGGTCCAACCCGGCTCCAAGGCTCTCGGCGACGCTCATGTGATATTCCTCTCTAGAAGACGATGGATTAGGATAACAAATCGGGCGGCTTTTCCACATTGCGGAGCGTGACTCGGAAGCCGCGATTCGGTCATGAATCGGGATAGGGGCGGCCGGGATTAGCCCCGGCCGTCCCCTCCCACACCACCGGACATGCGGGTCCGCATCCGGCGGTTGAAAAGGCTTCCGATCAGGCGGCAAGCCGCGGCACTCCCAGTTCGTCGAAGTATCGCGAC
>JACPOW010000091.1 GCA_016191335.1 Elusimicrobiota bacterium
CGTCGACTCGCGGTTTCGCTCCCCGCTTCTTTCCGCCCGGACCTCGCGGTCCATCGCGTTGCGGTTTGCTCGGGGTTCCTACGACCAGGTTCCCCAGAGGACTTTCACCTCCAAGTCATGCTCATGCTGGGCACACAAAGGGAGACGTCGGCGCCGGAGGCGCCGACGTCGACCCGGTGTGCGGGATGACCGTGCGCTCGTCGAGCGCCGAGAAGGCGGTGTTCCAGGGCGAGACATTCCATTTCTGCAGCTCCTACTGCCGCACCGCGTTCCTCGAGAAGCCCGCGGAGTTCGCCAAGGCGTCGCTGGCCCCGCGGGCGAGCCACACGATGCGCGGCCTGCCGACGCGGATGTACCAGTGGGCCCTGGTCCTGATCCTGCTCCTGTCCTTCGGGGTGATCGAGCTCCTGGCCGGAGACGGCAAGACGCAGGGAGCGATGGCCGCGCGCTGGAATCTGACCTCGTGGGCTCCGCTGCGGCGGCTGCTGTCCTCGAGCCTCTTCCCCCTTATCCCGCGAGTCGTGACCTCGGTTCTTTTTCTCGTCGTCATCGCCGCGGGGCTGTTCGGGAACCAGAGCCCGGCGATGAACGTCGCTCCGCTGCTGACCTGGACGGTGTGGTGGACGGGGCTGATCTTCGCGGTGCTCTACCTCGGCAAGGGCTGGTGCACGGTGTGCCCGTGGGACGCGCTGGCGGGGTGGGCGGCGCGCTTCGACACGCGCCTGGACCTCCCCTGGCCCAAGGCCCTGCGCAGCATCTGGCCCGCGGTCGGGCTCTTCCTCGCCCTGACCTGGGTGGAGCTCGGCATGGGCATCACCTTGATCCCGCGCGCCACGGCCTGGGTCGCCCTCGGCATGCTCGGCATGGCCCTGGCGTCCGCCTTCCTGTTCGAGCGCAAGTCCTTCTGCCGCTACGCCTGCCTCGTCGGCCGCGTGTCCGGCCTCTACGCGATGTTCTCGAGCGTGGAGATCCGCGCGACGAAGTCGGCCTGCTCCGGCTGCGGCACGCTCGACTGCTGGAAGGGCAACGCCGCGGGGGACGGCTGCCCCACCTTCGAGTATCCGCGGGCCATGACGCTCAACACCTACTGCACGATGTGCGCGGAGTGCTTCAAGACGTGTCCTTCCGGAAGCATGTCCTTGAACCTGAGACCGTGGGCGTCGGATCTGGTCGTCGAAGGAAAGCCTCGCGCGGATGAAGCGACCTTGGCCCTGATCCTCCTCTCGATGACCGCCTTCCACGGCCTGACCATGACGCCGACCTGGGTGGCTCTGCTCGAGGCGACGAAGTCCTCGACGGGGCTCTCGTTCATGGGCGCCTTCTCGCTGCTGATGGCGGTCTTCCTCATCCTGCCCGTCCTAGCTTACGCGGCGCTGGCGGCCGTTTCCGCCGCCTGGTCCCGCGTCGGCTACCGCGACGTCGCCCTGCGCTTCGCCTACGCCCTGCTGCCCATCGCGCTGTTCTACCACCTCGCCCACAACGCCGAGCACTTCCTGATGGAAGGCCCCAAGCTCCTGGCGCTGATCTCCGACCCGTTCGGCTGGGGCTGGAACCTGTTCGGCACCGCGCGCTGGACCGTGCCGCCCCTGGTCTCGCTCGAAGGCCTGTGGCGCATCCAGGTCCTCTTCGTCCTCGTCGGACATCTGTACAGCCTGTGGATCACCGCGCGCACCGCCCGCCGCCTCGCGACCGGGCGCGGCGCGC
>JACPOW010000092.1 GCA_016191335.1 Elusimicrobiota bacterium
GCCCCGGCCGTCGCGCCGGCGGCCGTCGCGGTCTACACGACGACGGCCCGTCCCCGCCGCCGCAAGGCGCCCGCCGTCGCGCCCTCGTCCGCGCCGGCCCCGTCCGAGGCGGCCTTCGAGGCCGTCGATCCCGAGGAGCCGAGATGATCGGCTTCCTGCGAGGGATCGGGGTGTTCTTCGGCGCCATGTTCCTGCAGTGGTGGTGGAACACGCACTTCGCCTATTGGGGCGCGGCGCCGCAGTTCCTGCTCGTGCTGACCATCCTCCTCGCCGCGCGCCGCGGGCCGGTCCTGGGCATGCTGGCGGGCTTCGGCTGGGGCCTGTACCTGGACGTCGCGCGCGCGGAGCTGTTCGGCGCGAGCGCCCTCATCCTCACCTTGGCGGCTTATTTCGTGGGGATCGCCCGCCGCCAGATCGACCTGCGCGCGCTCGGCCCTCTCGCCGCGACGACCTTCCTGTTCACCTGGGGCGCCTTCGTCACGCTCGGCCTGCTCGGTCTGGTCTTCACCAAGAGCTTCGAGTGGAGCGGCTGGATCGCCGTGGTCGCGACCCCGTTCCTCAACGTCGTCGCGGCGACGGTCTTCGCCCTGATCTGGGACGCGAGGGACGACCGGTGAACCGGGGCGGGGCCGTGCCTCAGGAGCGTCTGGAGATCCTCTGGTATTGCATCGCCGCCGCCGGCCTCGTGCTGGGGCTGCGCCTGGCGCAGATGCAGCTCGTCCAGGCCGCGGAGTGGCGCCTGGCGGCCGAGCGCAACCGTTCGCAGATGATCCACCAGAACGCCCCGCGCGGCCGCATCTACGACCGCAACGGGGTGCCGGTGGCCACCAACGCGCCGGCGTTCTCCCTGATCTTCCTGCCCGGCAAGGACCGCCGCCGCCAGGACCTCAAGCCGCTGGCCGAGGAGCTCGCGCGCCAGCTCGACCGCGACCCCGAGACTTTGCTCGAGTCGCTCGAGCAGGCCGTGCGGGAAGAGAGCGCCGTGCGCCTCGCCGAGAACCTGCCCACGCAGACGATGTTCCGCCTCTCCGAGCTGAAGACCATCTACCCCGGCGTCGACCTCATCGTCGAGGCGAGGCGCTACTACCCGTTCGGACGCTTCGCCAGCCATCTCATCGGCTACATGGGGAAGATGGGCCAGAAGGAATGGCGCGAGCGCAAGCCGAAGGGCTATCGCGTGGACTCCCGCACCGGGCGGCTGGGCCTCGAGAGGATCTTCGAGGACGAGCTGCGCGGCCGCGACGGCGGCCTGCGCATGGAGGTCGACGCGCAGGGACGCCTCAAGCGCGTCATCGACAAGATCCCGTTCGAGGCGGGGAGCAACGTCCATCTGACGATCGACTCGGCCGTCCAGCGCGCGGCGGACGAGGGCCTGCGCGGGACCTCGACGGGCCGGGGCGGCGCGGTCGCGATCGACCCGCGCAACGGGGACCTGCTCGCGATGAGCTCCCAGCCGGATTTCGACCCCAACGCCTTCCTCTCGACCGACCCCGGCGAGGTCCAGAGCACCGTCGTCGGCCTGAGCGAGTTCAACAACGCGATCTCGGGGGCCTATCCCCCGGGCTCGACGTTCAAGCCGATCGTGGGGCTCGCGGCGCTCAGCGAGGGGCGGGTCAAGCCGGACGACTCGGTGTTCTGCCCCGGCCATTTCGAGCTCGGCGGACGCACCTTCCTCTGCTGGGAGCACAAGGGCCACAAGCGCGTGTCCTGGCTCATGGGGCTGGCGCAGTCCTGCGACGTCTACTTCTACACGACCGGCCTCAAGGTCGGCGGCGCGGCCATCGAGCGCTTCGCGCGGGATTTCGGCCTCGGCTCGCTCACCAAGATCCCGCTCAAGTTCGAGAAGGGCGGCCACCTGTTCGGGCCGGAGACGCGCAAGAAGGCGGGCAAGAGCTGGTACGACGGCGACACGCTCAACCTCGCCATCGGCCAGGGCGAGCTGACCGTCACGCCGCTGCAGATGGCGATCGCCACCGGGGCCCTGGCCAACCGCGGGAACGTGTGGCGCCCGCGCTACATCCAGAAGATCGTGTACGCCGACGGCCGGCCCGATTCCGTGATGAACTCCGAGCTGCGGCAGGTCGTGTCGGCCAAGAAGGAGGCCTGGGACGAGGTCCAGCACGCGATGGAGGTCGTCGTCTCCTCCGGGACCGGCGGCGGGGCGCGCATCCCCGGCCTGATCGTGGCCGGCAAGACGGGCACCGCGCAGAACCCCCACGGCGAGGACCACGCCTGGTTCATCGTCTACGCGGCCAAGCCCGGCGAGCCCGCCTCGATCGCGATCGCCGTCCTCGTCGAGAACGGCGGCCACGGCGGCTCGACGGCCGCGCCCGTGGCCCGCAAGATGATCCTGGCCCATTTCGGGATGGAAGACCCGTCCGCGCCGCGCCGCCCCGCCGCGGCCGCGGCGCCCGTGCCCGCGCCCATGCCGATGCCGCTGCCCATCCCCGGGAGGACGCGCTGATGACGATGGCCCGCGCCGTGCGCGTGCAGTCGGGCCTGTCCGGCCGCGTCGATTGGACCTACATCGCGGCCGTGGCCGGCCTCATCATCGCCGGCTCGCTGGCGATGCTGTCGGCCGCGAGCACCACGAGCTTCTACTCCTCGATCCTGCAGAAGCACTTCATCGCGCTGACCCTCGGCATCACCCTGTTCACGCTCACCCTCGCCTTCAACTACCAGGTGTTCCAGGACCAGAGCAAGTTCGTCTACGCGCTGGCGATCGTCATCGTCGCGGCGACCCTGATCCTGGGCAAGATCTCCCGCGGCCAGCGCTCCTGGATCCACCTGTTCGGCTTCAGCTTCCAGCCGGCGGAGATGGCCCGGACCTTGGTCATCCTGGCCCTCGCCGACTTCCTGGACCGGCGCGCGCGCAAGATCGGCGACCTCTCCACCATCCTCGTGGGCCTGGCGCTCTGCGGGCCCGTGATGGTCCTCGTGCTCAAGCAGCCCGATTTCTCGACGACTTTGACCTTCGTGCCCGCGATCTTCGGCATGATGTTCGCCGCGGGGGCGGACCTGTTCCAGCTCGGGGCGATCTTCGGCTTCGGAGGGGTCGCCATCTCGGTGCCGCTGATCTACACGATCTGCCAGGTGCGCTATCCGCTCGCCTCGGCGACGTCCTTGCCGGGGATGATCCTCGCGACCTCGCGCATGGGCTGGGCGACTTTGGCGGCGATCGGGATCTTCTGCGCGATCGGCTTCCTGGCCTGGCGCGTGGCCAGCTGGATGCGCGTGCAGGTCAAGCCCGCGGCCTTCGCGGCGATACCGATCCTGCTCTCCGCGGCCCTGCTCTCGGGCATCCTCGTGCATCGCCAGCTCAAGGGCTACCAGCGCAACCGCTTCGTCTCGTGGATCGCCCCGCAGAGCGACGTGCAGGGCGCGTCGTACAACGTCATCCAGTCCCAGATCGCGCTCGGCTCGGGGGGGATGTGGGGCAAGGGCCTGTTCTCGGGGACCCAGTCCCAGCTCGGCTTCCTTCCCGAGCGCCACACCGATTTCGTCTTCGCCAACGTCGGCGAGGAGATGGGCTTCTGGGGGACGTCGCTGATCCTCGGTCTGTACATGGTCCTTCTGTGGCGCATCGTGGCGGCCGCGCGGCAGGCGCGCGACCGTTACGGGTATCTGGTGTGCGCGGGGTTGGCCTCGACGATCGCATTCCAGCTCGTTCTCAACGTCGGCATGTGCGTGGGCCTCATGCCCGTCGCCGGCGTGCCTTTGCCTCTCGTTTCTTATGGCGGCTCGAGCCTCCTCGTCACTCTGTGGACGCTCGGCATCGTCGCCAACATCTACGCGCGCAGGTACGCGCTGCTTTAATCTCCGGAGGACTTGTGTCCAACGACAACGATCAGATCCAGAAGAACGACGCGCCGATCGAGACGCCCGCCCGCGTCGAGCCGGTCCGCGTGCACGACGATTCCACGCCGGGGCCGGTGACGGCGCCGGCGGCTCAGCCCCAGGTGCCGGTCGCCGAGGCCCCCGTTCCCGCCGCGCCGACGCCGGCGCCGGCGCCGGTCTCGGCGCCTTCGCGCGAGGACCTTTACCCGAGGGCCGACGGGCCCGTCGAGGCCGACCGCGACATCCCCCAGGTCTCCGAGGCCTCCGAGGGCTCCGACGCGGACGACGACGCCGAGGGCGACGAGGACGAGGGCCCCGAGGTCTCCGTGGAGATCCCTCTCACGGGCACCGGCTCCGTCGCTCCGCAGGCTCCCGCCGCCGAGGGCGGCGCGCCCGCCGCTCCCGCGGTTCCCGGCGCGCCGAATCCGCAGGGCGGCGAGCCCCGCGAGGGCGGACGCCGGCGGCGGCGCCGCCGCCGCGGCGGACGCGGCGGGGACCGCAACGGCCAGAACCCGCAGAACGGCCAGACCGGCGCGGCGCCTCAGGCGCCGGGCGCCCCCGGACAGACGGGTTCGTCGCCTTCGGCGCCGAACGCCAATCCTCAAGAACGCCGCGACCAGCCTCAGGGCGGCGGCCGCGACCGCCACGAGCGCCACGGCCAGGACCAGCGCCGCGACCAGGGACGCCGCGACCAGCCGGGACGGCGCGACGAGGCCGACCGAACGTCCGGTCGGGCCTTCGGCGGCCGCGACGGCGGGCGCGGGGACGGCGGACGCGGGCGCGGCGAGGGCCGCGGCGGCGACCGGCACCGCGACGAGCGGCGCGACGAGCGCCGCGACCGCGGCATGGAGCGCACCAACGCCGGCAAGAGCACGCGCGGGCCGGTCAGGCGCGAGGTGCTGGCGAACACCAGCTTCGAGGAGACCCGCATCGCGATATTGGAGAACGGCCGCCTGGCCGAGCTCCACTGGGAGCGCAAGAGCTCGCAGAACATCGTGGGCAACATCTACAAGGGCACGGTCGAGAACGTGCTCCCCGGCATCTCGTCGGCCTTCGTCAACATCGGCTTCGAGAAGAACGCCTATCTCTACATCTCCGACGTCCTCGGCGACAAGAACGCGCCCATCGACCAGACGCTGAAGAAGGGCCAGACCGTCATGGTCCAGGTCGCGAAGGAGGCGATCAGCACCAAGGGCCCCAAGGTCACGATGGACGTGTCCCTGCCGGGACGCTACCTCGTGTTCACCCCCTACCAGGAGTACGTCGGCATCTCCAAGCACATCGCCGAGCCCGAGGAGCGCCTGCGCCTCGAGAAGATCGTCGACAAGCTGGTCAAGGAGCATCTCGGCGGCAAGGGCGTGGTCGTGCGCACGGAGGCGGAAGGCGCCACCGAGGAGGAGCTCGAGCGCGAGGTGAAGTACCTCCAGAACCTCTGGGCCTCGGTCCAGAAGAAATACGAGGAGCAGCCGTCGCCCGCCATCCTGCACAACGACCTGGGGCTCGCGATGCAGATTGCGCGCGACGTCCTGTCCGACCAGGTTTACGTCTATCTTCTCGACAGCAGGGAATCGCAGAAGCAGGTCATCGACTTCGTCGAGGGCTTCGCCCCGGAGCTCAAGGACCGGATCAAGCTGTACGAGGCCAAGACGCCGATCTTCAAGGCGTTCAACATCGAGAAGCAGATCGAGACCATCCGCGAGACGAAGGTGTCCTTGCCCAACGGCGGCTCGATCGTGATCCAGGAGGCGGAGTCGCTGTGCGCGATCGACGTCAACACCGGCCGCTTCACGGGCTCCAAGTCCCAGGAAGAGACGGTGACGGCGACGAACATCGAGGCGGCGACCTTGGTGGCCAACCAGATCCGGCTGCGCAACATCGGAGGCATCATCGTCGTCGACTTCATCGACATGCGCAAGGCCTCCAACCGCGCGAAGGTCATGGAGGCGTTCGCCGACGCGTGCCGCGGCGACCGGGCCAAGATCCGCATCCTGCCCATCACGAGGCTGGGCTTGATCGAGCTCACGCGCGAGCGCAAGCGCATGTCCACGGCGGCCCTGCTCACCACCGAGTGCCCGCAGTGCCGGGCGTCCGGGCGCGTGCTGTCGGTGGAGACCCTGCGCATCAAGATCCAGCGCGAGATCTTCGAGATGACGGGAGGCCGCCCCGGCGGCTCGATCAAGGTCTCGCTGCATCCGTCGGTCGCGGACTCGTTCCGCTCCCAGCAGCCCATCATCGAGAAGAACGTCCAGCGCGCCGTGCGCATCCAGTCGGACCCGAACCTGATGTGGGAGGACTATCACATCGTCCTCGAATAGATGAAGAAGCTCGTCCTCCTGACGGCGGCTCTTTGGATCCTCTCGGCCGCGCCCCTCCGGGCGCGCGCCGAGGAGATCGCCGTCGTCGTCTCCGGCAAGGCCCAGGAGGCCGCGGAGTCCTACCGGGCGGGGGGCAAGGTCTACATCGACGCCAAGCGCGTCGGGGCGGCGTA
The DNA here is from genome assembly GCA_016191335.1 of Elusimicrobiota bacterium. Lineage (GTDB taxonomy): Bacteria > Elusimicrobiota > Elusimicrobia > UBA1565 > UBA9628 > GWA2-66-18. The sequence goes on from JACPOW010000092.1 coordinate 6,326, forward strand.
CGGCGGCCAGGTCTACTGGTACGCCGTCTCCGGGCGCGTCCAGCTGAGCCTGCGCGGGCGGACCTTGCAGCTCGTCGCCGGCTCGGACAAGGCCCTGACGGGGGACCGCGAGCTGAAGATGAATGACCCCGTCATCGTCCGCGCCTCGCGCGCCTTCGTCCCGCTCTCGTTCCTGACGGGGGCGGAGTTCGCGTCGTGGAGCGGGCATCAGACCCGCTACGACGAGCGGACGAAGACCTTGGTCGTCGAGAAGTCCGGGACGGTCGGCTCCCCGCGCGCGTTCTCCTACAAGGGTCACACCCGGATCACGCTGGAGCTGGCGCCCGGCGCCTCGTACCGCGCGACCGCGCGCGGCACCGGCGGGGTCGACCTCGTCGTGGACTTCGGCGTCGCCGAGGGGGACGACAAGGGCACGGTCGACGACGGGATCGTCGAGTCCTACACGCTCAAGCAGGAGGCCAAGCTCGTGCGCCTCTCCGTCCGCTTCGCGGAGACCGGCCAGCGCTGGCGCGCCTCGGAGATGCCGGATCCCCGCCGGGCGGTCCTCGATGTCTACGCCCCCGGGGCGCCCTTGCCCGAGCAGCCCGCCGTCGCGGCGGAGGAGGCCCCCAAGGAGCCCCCGAAGGCCGTCGTCGCGGCCCCCGCGGCCCCCGTTGCGAAGCCCGCGGCGAAGGCCAAGGCGGAGGAGCCCAAGGCGGCTCTCAAACGGCGGCGCCTGATCGTCATCGACCCCGGCCACGGCGGCAAGGACCCCGGCGCCACGGGCGTGCGCGGCACGCGCGAGAAGGACGTGAACCTCGCCGCGGCCCTCGAGCTCTCCCGCGTCCTCAAGGAGCGCGGCGACTTCGACGTGCACCTGACGCGCGAGGAAGACGTGTTCCTGCCGCTGTCCGAGCGCTCGGAGATCGCCAACAGCCGCGACGCCGACCTGTTCGTCTCCCTGCACTGCAACGCCGCCGGCAACAAGCGGGAGAGCGGCTTCGAGGTCTACTCGGTGTCCGAGACCGCCTCCGACCCCGCGGCCGAGGCGCTGGCCGCCTCCGAGAACGCCGTCCTCGAGCTCGAGGGCAAGAACCCCCAGGACGAGATGGCGAAGATGATCCTCCTGGCGATGACGAAGACCGAGATGATCAACGAGAGCGTCGCTTTCGCCGCGCTCGCCGCCAGGACGATCGGCAAGCGCGTCGACATCGAGGCGCGCGGCGCCAAGCAGGCGGGCTTCTACGTCCTGCGCGGCACGCACGCGCCGGCCATACTCGTCGAGATGGCCTTCGTCAGCCACGCCAAGGACGAGGCGAAGCTCACCTCCCGGCGCTTCCGCCGCACGATGGCCGAGGGCGTGGCGGCGGGCATCGCGGAGTACGCGAAGCGCCAGGGGTGGCTCGAATGAGCAGGAAGGCGCCCATCGGCGTGTTCGACTCCGGCCTCGGCGGCCTGACCGTGTTCAAGGTCCTCGCCCGGCGCATGCCCGAGGAGTCCCTGATCTACTTCGGCGACACGGCCCACGTCCCCTACGGCTCGAAGTCGCCGGAGGCGATCGCGCGCTACTCGAGCGAGGTCGCCCGCTTCCTCGCCAAGCGCGGCATCAAGCTCCTCGTCGTCGCGTGCAACACCTCCTCGGCCTGGGCTTTGCCGGCCATACGAAAGGCCGTCAAGGTCCCCGTCATCGGCGTCATCGAGCCCGGCGCGCGCGGCGCGCTCGGCGTCTCCCGCGGCGGGCGCATCGGCATCATCGGCACGGAGGCGACGGTGAAGTCCGGCGCCTACGAGAAGGCCATCCGGGCGCTGAAGAAGGGCGCGCGCACCGCGTCGGCGGCGTGCCCCCTGTTCGTGCCGCTCGTCGAGGAAGGCTGGTGGAGCGGGGAGGTCGTCGAGTCGGTGGCCCGCAAGTACCTGGCTCCGCTGCGCAAGGCCCGCGTGGACACCGTAATCCTCGGCTGCACGCACTACCCGTATCTCAAGCCGGTCCTGGCCCGCGCGCTCGGCTCGCGCGTGCGGCTCATCGACTCGGCGGAGGAGACCGCGCGGGAGACGGAGATGATCCTCTGCGACCTCGGCCTGCGCGCGCCCCGCGGCGGGCGCGGCCGCCGCGAGTTCTACGCGTCGGACGCTCCGGAGCGCTTCCGGCGCCTGGCTCGCCGCATGCTCGGCGCCGGGGTCGCCAAGGTGGGCCTGCACCAATTCGATTCATGAAAGAACTGATATCCCTGACGGGTCTGGCGAAGGTCCGCATGGACGCGGGCTTCTCCCGCGTCGGGCGCAGGCTGTCCGCGTCCGATCCCGCCGACCGGGCCCTGATGATCATGGCCGCGCGCGCCATCGCCCAGGGCAACGCCGTCATGGCGCTCAGCGAGCGCGGGCTGGCCAACGAGGCCCTGCCGATATTGCGGGGCTTGGCCGAGGTTTCCTTGACCATGCGCTGGGTCGCCGAGAAGGACTCGACCGCGCGCGCCGTCGCCGCTCTGGCCGAGCTCCAGGACCCCGACTGGGAGACCCACTGGCCGAGCGCGCGCCTGCGCGAGCGGGCCGAGGCGTACGCGGTCCCCGGCGAGGCCGTCGAGGCCGTGCTCGGCTCCGTCGCCGACTTCGCCCGCGGCTCGGCGCAGGGCCTGCCCTGGGGCCACGTGTTCTCCGACGCGACGCGGCCGGGACGGCGCGCCGAGGAAGTGCTCCCCGCGGCGGCGGTGTTCTTGGGCCACGCGTTGAAGGCTTTGGATCTGAGATGGGCCGGGGAGTTCCCCGGGGCGGAAGAGATGTGGACGGGCGCGAAGATTTCGAGAGGATAATAGAGATGATGAACGAAGAGACGACGGGACAAGGCGGCGCGGCGGGGTCTAACCCTCCGGCCGGAGGCAGCGGCGATCAGCCGCCCCGTCAGCAGAACCAGGGCGGCGGCCAGCAGCAAGGAGGCGGCCAGCAGCAAGGCCAGCCCGGCGGCGGAGGCGACGGCCAAGGCCGGCGCCGGCGGCGTCGCCGCGGCGGACGCGGCCGCACCGGCGGTCAGGGCGGCGGCCAGCAAGGCGGCGGCCAGCAGCACGGCCAGCGCCAGGGCGGCCAGCATTACGGCGGCGGCAATCGCCAGCAGCAGAACGGCGGCGGCCCCCGGCCTCCCCAGATCCCTCAGGCGCCGGTCAAGTCCGACGTCGAAGCGGCGTTCTCGGCGCTGACCCCCGTCGATCCCTATCAGTGGTTCCAGCTCGAGAAGGGCTCCACCGACCCGTCCATGCGCGCGCTCGACCTTCTGGCGCCCATCGGCAAGGGCACCCGCGGCCTCATCGTCGCGCCCCCCAAGGCCGGCAAGACCACCTTCCTCAAGCAGGTGTCCAACGCCATCCACGCAATCGATCCGAAGGTCCGCCAGTACTGCCTCCTGGTCGATGAACGCCCTGAAGAGGTGACGGATTTCAAGCGTTCGGTGCCCGCCGAGGTGTGGGCTTCCTCGTCCGACCAGAGCTACCAGCAGCACAAGAAGATCGCCGAGGACCTGTTCCGCATCGCCCTCCAGAAGGTCGTCGAGGGCGAGGACGTCTTCATCCTGCTCGACTCGCTGACGCGCCTGGCGCGCGTCTACAACCAGTTCGCGACCGGGAGCCGGACGATGTCCGGCGGCCTCGACTCGCGCGCGATGGAGATCCCGCGCCGCTTCTTCGGCGCGGCGCGCAAGCTCGAGGGCGCGGGGTCTTTGACCATCCTCGCGACCATCCTGGTGGACACCGGGTCGAAGATGGACGACATCATCTTCCAGGAGTTCAAGGGCACGGGCAACATGGAGCTCGTGCTGTACCGTCAGGCCGCCGAGCAGCGCATCTTCCCGGCCCTCAAGGTCCGCGACAGCGGCACCCGCAAGGAGGAGAAGCTGTTCACCCCGGAGTACCTCGAGGGCGTCTACAAGCTGCGCCGCCTCGTGGCGGGCATGGGCGACATCGAGGCGATCAAGGCTCTGACCGAGATGATGCGCGTGCACAAGACGAACAAGGCGCTCCTGGAGGCCCTCAAATGACCAGCCTGAAGCTCGAGCCCGTCATCACGGGCAAGGCTCCCTCGGCGATCGGGCCGTACTCGCAGGGGATTTCCGCGGGGGGCATGGTCTTTGTCTCGGGCCAGACGCCGCTGCGCGCCGACGGCTCCTTCGCCGGCGGCACGGTCGCCGAGCAGACCGAACAGTGCCTCAAGAACATACTCGAGGTCCTGCTCGCCTCCGGCCTGACCATGGACGCCGTGGTCAAGACCACGGTGTACATGACCGACCTCGGCAAGTTCGCCGAGATGAACGAGGTCTACGCGAAGCACTTCCGCGCGCCGTTCCCGGCGCGGGCGACGGTGCAGGTGTCGGCCCTCCCCAAGAAGGTGGACGTCGAGATCGACGCCGTCGCGGTCAGGCCCTAGGACCGCATGCTCGCCCGAGCCCTCGGCGCGGCGGCGCTGGCGCTGCTCATCAGCGGCGACGTCGTCCGCCTCGGCTGGGACGCGGTCGGGCCGTGGCATCTCGTCTTCCCGTACCTATGGCTGTTCCTGCTCCTCGAGGCGAGCCGCGCCCGGCGGCGCATCGAGGACGGGGAGGTGTTCCTGGCGGGCGCGGCGATGGCGATGCTCTACGGCGGCGTCTACGCCAAGGACCTGCAGTACGGCCCGCATCCCTTCGGCGTCGACTGGCTCGGCACCCTCTGCGCGCTCTTCGACGGGGGGATGACCGCGGTCCTGGCCTATCACGCCGCCGACCGCCTCCGCCCCCGCGGCGACGGGGAGCCCGCGGAGATGGGCATGCTGACCATCATCTTCCTCGTGTTCTCCCTCGGGGCGGCCGCGGCCGTCTACGGCGTGAAGACGGCGCTCAACTTCTACCGCGCCGACCGAATGCTGGGCGACTCCTGGCTCGTCGCCGACGTCCTCTTCGCCGCCGCCGCCTGGGTCCTGGCCCGCCGCGCGTGGACGCGCACCGAGGAGGACGCGGAGCGCGGCCGCGAGCCGTGGGTCTGGGGCCTCGCCGCGTTCGCCGTCTGGCTCCCCGGCGCGCGCATCATCGCCCGCGCCTGCATGGCCGTGGAGCTCCCCGGCGTGCTGCTCTACTTCTTCGTCGGCTCCTGGACCGTCGCCGCGGCCTGGCTGTTCTGGCGCCTGTGGAAGGAGCGCGCTCACAACGATCCGTCCGTCGTGTCGGGCTCGCGCCCCGCTCTGGCCTCCGCCCTGTGGCGCGCGGGAGGGGCCGTCATCCTCGCCCTGTGGCTCGGCGCCGACCTCAACGACTCGAGCGCCGCCGGCCTCTTCTCCGCGCTCATCGACTGGCCCACCCGCGCGCTGTTCGCGTGGGCCTTCCTCACCTCCCGCCTGAAGGTCTGAGCCCGGCGCGGGCTGACCGGCCCTGACATTTTCTGACCGTCCCTGTCTGGAATTCGCCTCTTTCCGGGATTACATTGATGACATGGTCTCCCTCAAGCGCGTCAGCGCCCTGATCATCGACGACGACCCCGAGGCCGTCCTGCTGATGGGGATGCGCCTCAACGAGGCGTGCGGCGCGGACCAGCGCTTCGTCCTGGAAGGCGCCGAGACCTTGCACGACGGCCTCGCGGAGATCGCGCGCGGCGATTATGACGTGATCCTCCTCGACCTCACCTTGCCGGACAGCCGCGGCCTGGACACGGTCAAGGCCGTGATCCCCAAGGCGGGGGGCATCCCGGTCGTGGTGCTGACCAACCTCGAGGACGAGGCCATCGGCCTCGAGGCGATCGCTTTGGGCGCGCAGGATTTCCTGAACAAGGACCGCCTCAACATGACCCTGCTCGGCCGCTCCGTCCGGTTCGCGATCGAGCGTTCCGCGCTGATGCGCGAGCTGCGGGAGCTCGAGAAGCTGCGCGCCGAGGTTCGCGAGCGCCGGAAGGCCGACCAGTTCAAGGACCGCCTGCTCGGCGCCGTCTCGCACGAGCTGCGCTCGCCGCTGACCGTCGCGCAGGCGGCCGTCGCCAACCTCGCCGAGGGGCTGGTCGGGCCGCTGACCGCCGGTCAGGCCGAGCTCGTCGCGATGGCGAGCCGCAACCTCGACCGACTCGGCCGGCTGGTCATGAACGCGCTCGACTACTCGCGCCTGGACTCCGGGCGCGCGAGCCTGGAGTTCCGGCGCGTCGACGCCCGGCGCCTGATCACGGAGCTGGCGTCGGATTGGAAGCGCTCGCGGGCCCGGCCGCTGACCGTCGAGATCGACCTGGCGGACGGCCTGCCCGCGGTGCGCGCCGACGTGGACCACTTCGCCCAGCTGCTGAGCAACCTGCTCGACAACGCCGGGCGCCACGCGGCGGGCACGGTGCGCGTCTCCGCCAAGAGCGAGGGCGGGATGGTGCGGGTCACCGTCGAGGACGACGGGCCGGGCGTGCCCGAGGGCCGCGCCGAGGAGATCTTCGCGCCGTACATGCAGCTCGTCCGCGGCAAGGGCGAAGGCTACAAGGGCACGGGCCTCGGCCTGGCCATCTGCCGGGAGATCGCCGCGCTCAGCGGCGGACGGATCTGGCTCGACGAGACCGCGGAGAAAGGCGCCCGTTTCCATTTCGAGCTTCCGCGCTGGACCGCCGCGTCGGCCGCTGCGGCGGCGAAATGATCCGCGTCCTCAGCGTCGAGGACGACCACGACCTCCAGCGCCTGCTCGCCTTGGCTTTGGCCGACGGCGAGTTCGAGGCGCATTTCGCCTACACGGGGCCGGAGGGCTACGACGCGGTCCTGGCGCTCAAGCCCGGGATCATCCTCTGCGACCTGATGCTCCCCGGCTACGGGGGCCAGGAGCTGATCCGCCTCCTCAAGGAAAAGCCGGAGACGCGGGACATCCCCATCGTGGTCGTCACCGCCTACTACGACTCGGCGTCCTTGGTCGAGTCGGAGATCCGCAAGCTCGGGGTCATCGAGTACGTGCGCAAGCCCGTCCGCTGCGGCGACCTTCTGCTGCTCCTGCGCCGCATCGCCAAGGATCTTCCTAAGCCTTCAGCACCGAAGCCAGAGGGCCGTCCGGCGCCGTGACCTGATCCGCGCCGAGGAAGCGCGCCAAGGAGCGCAGCGCCCGAGCCGTCCCTGCGAGCGCGTCGTCGCCGGGCTTGCCGTCGAAATGAACGGCTCGGACCTCGAGGACCTTCGCCTCGCGGTGGTTCTTGGGGTCGAGGCGGCCGATCAGGCGTCCGTCGTGGAGGATGGGCAAAGAGTAGTAGCCGTGCACGCGCTTGGCCGCCGGGACGTACACCTCGATCTTGTAGTCGAAGCCGAACAGGGCTTTCGCGCGGGCGCGGTGCCACAGCAGCGAGTCGAACGGCGAGATCAAGGTCGTGCCGCGCGGAGACGGGGGGGAGTCGAGCGCGGTCAGGTCCTCGGCCAGCGCGTACCAGCGCCCGGGCAGGCCTTCGACGGACAGCTCGACGGCCTCGCCGCCGAGGAGCATTCCCTTGAGAGCGCGGCGCCGCTCGGCGGCGTCGAGCTTGGGGAAGGTCATGTAGCGGGGCAGGTCGGCCTCGGCGGCGGCGCCCAGCGCGCGCAAGGTCTTGCGCAGGTGCCAGCGCGGGAACTCCGCTCGCGGCAGCGGCTCGACCGGCTTCAAGACGCGCTCGGCCAGGTCGTAGCGCTTCTGGAAATGGCGCCGGGAGTGGACGGCGAGCCGTCCCGTCATCCACAGATAGTGCAAGGCGTGATGCGCCGGCTTCCAGTCCCACCAGCCCGCGGACTTGCCCTGCGCGGCGGGCCGCTCGAAATCCGAGGTCGAGAGCGGGCCGCGGCTTTTGATCTCGCTCTCGACGCGGCGCAGGACGCGGGGGTTCGCCTTGAGCCAGGTGGACCAGCCGGTGTGGCGGCGGCGGTAATCTGCCATCGCGCGCGCCCAGGCCGGGCGGTCCTCGTCGGCGATGAGGCAGGCGGCGTGCGACCAGTACTCGAACAGCGCGCGGTCCTCATAGACAAGACGGTCCAGCGCGGCCGGGTCGTAGGGGCCGAAGCGGCTCCAAAGCGTCAGCTCGTGGGCGCGCGCGGCGACGTTGATCGAGTCGAGCTGCAGGCCCCCGGCGTCGGCGACGAAGCGGGAGAGGGTCTCCGCGGTCAGGTCGCGGCTCCCCGGGCGGTCGAGGTGCTGGCGGCCCAGGAACAGCCGCGCGGCCGCCTCGCGCGGGACCTTCCTCATCGGTCCCGGTCGAGGATCTCGCGCACCATCGCCGGAATCCTTTCGAGGGCGAACGGCTTCGGAAGGAGCGGGTGCTTGCCGGCGCGGATGGCCTCCTCGGCCTGGCCCGTCGCGTGGCCGCTGATGAACAGGACCTTGAAGCCCGGGTCCTTGGCGGCGATGCGCGCGTACACCTCGTCGCCCTTGAGCCGGGGCATGACCACGTCGAGCACGGCCATCGCCACCTTGCCGGCGTTCTCGCCGTACAGCCGCCAGGCCTCCTCGCCGTCGGCGGCGACGAGCAGGCGGTAGCCCAGCGGCTCGAGGACGCGCGTGATGATCGCGCGCACGGCCGGGTCGTCGTCGGCGACCAGGATGGTCTCGGTCCCGCGCTTGGGCGCGGGCGCGGCGGCGGGGACGGGCGTCGGCAGGGGCGCGCGCTTGGTGACGGGAAGATAGAGGCGGAACTCGGTGGCGCCGGGGCGGCTGACGAGGTCGACGGCGCCCTTGTGGTCGGCGATGATGCCGTAGACGATCGACAGCCCCAGGCCGGTGCCCTGGCCGTTCTTCTTCGTGGAGAAGAACGGCTCGAAGATCATCGAGCGGATGTCCTCGGGGATGCCGGCGCCCGTGTCGGCGACGGCGAGGACGGCGTAATCGCCGGCGGCCAGGGCGCCGTGGGACAGGATCAGGGCCTTGGGGACGCGCTGGACGCGCGTGGAGACCGTGATCCTCCCGGTCCCGGACATCGCGTCGCGCGCGTTCAGGCACAGGTTGAGGAGCACCTGCTCGAGCTGGTCCGCGGAGGCGAGCACCGCCGGCGCGCGGGGATCGAGGTCGAAGGCCAGCGCGATCTTCTCCCCGGCGGCCAGGCGGAGGATCTTCTCGTTGGCTGCGACGGCCTCGTTCAGGTCGAGCGGTTTCTTCTCCGCGCCCTGCCGCGTCATCGTCAGCAGGCGCTTGGCCAGCGCGCCGCCGCGGCGGGAGGCGGTGACGATGTCCGCGGCGTCCAGGGCGGTCTGCGAGCCGGCCGCGGCGTCGTTGCGGATCAAAGAGGCGAGCCCGACGACGCCGGTGAGGACGTTGTTGAACTCGTGGGCGACGGCCCCCGACAGGCGGCCGACGGCCTCCATCTTCTGGGCCTGGACGAGCTCGCGCGTGCGGCGGTCGACCTCGGCCTCCAGGCGGTCCCGCGAGTGCCGGAGCTGGGACTCCGCGCGCTCGCGCTCCCAGACCAGGGCGGCCATGGCGTAGCAGCTGAGCGCGGTCGTCGCCAGGAAGCCCTGGAGGAGGAGGAGGTCCGTCCCGGGGCGCTCGCCCCCGAACGGGCCGCGGCCGTTCAGGGTGCCGGCGAGCGCGGCGGCGGTCAGGACGGCGACGGCGGCCGCGGAGCCGCGCGTCCCGTAGCGGAACGAGGCCCACACGATCCCCGGAAGGACCAGATAGGCGATCGGGAAGGAATGCCTGAAGAAGACGATCCAGAGGGTGGCCCCGAACATCAGCGCCAGCGCCCCGGCCTCCGCCCACCCGCCCTTGAACTTCTGCGGCGGGGCGGCGCACCAGGCCAGCAGCAGCGGCGCGCCGATGATGATGCCGGAGGCGTCCCCGAGCCACCAGGTCGTCCAGGCCGCGCCCGCCGCGGAGGAGGGGAGCATGCCCGCGGCCCACAAAGTCGCGACGCCGACGCTCGCGCTGATCGCGGTGCTCAGGCCGCCCGCGAAGATGGCCAGCTTGAGCAGGTCGGCCGCGCGCTCGACCGCGGTCTTGCCCCCGGCGTAGCGCTTGACCAGCCAGGCGCCGGCGACGGCCTCGAGCGTGTTGCCCGCGGCGATGCCGAGGGCGGACAGGAGGCAGGCGGCGAGGCCGAACTCCTGGCGCGAGAGGGCGGCGTGAAGGTTGACCAGGAAGGCGCCGGCGAACACGCCGGGCCAGCAGGAAGCCCCCAGCACGAGCAAGGCGCCCAAAGCGATGGCCGACGGCGGCCACACGGCGCTGACGCTCGGATGGACCACGGCCAGCGCGAGGCCGACCTTCGCCGCGAGGCCGTAGACGGCGGCCAGGCCCGTGATGGTCGCCGCCCGCGAATAGTCGGTGGTTCTCAAGCGACCCCGAGTATAACGGGTTTCCCTCGGCGGGGCAACATTAAAGGATTGGCTGAAGCGGCAGGGCCCGGAGGAGGAGCAGATGCAGACGCTTCTTGAGCGGCGCCCCGGCGTCGCCCTCGCCGCTCGCCGCGTCCCAGCTGTTCTCGGGGAGCATGTCGCGCAGGATGGAGGCCTCGACGCGTCCGGCCAAAGTCTTGCCGCGCACGAGCACGCCCACCTCGGTGTTCAGGTTCGCCGAGCGCGGGTCCAGGTTGAAGGTCCCGACGAACACGGCCTCGCCGTCGATGACGACCGTCTTGGCGTGGATGGCGAAGACCGGCGGCTTGGCCCCGAACTCCGCGCGGCGCTCGATCATGTCGCGCTCGACGGCGGGGTGGGGCTTGAACTCGAAGACCTTCACCCCCGAGGCGAGCAGGCGGGCGCGGATCTTTCGGTAGCCGCTGAAGGCGGCGAGGTTGTCCGTCGAGGCGAAGGAGTTCGTGACGATGCGGACCTCCACGCGCTCGGCGAGCGCGGCGAAGAAGGCCAGGCCTTCTTCGGACAGGACGAGGTAGGGGGACTGGATGACGACGCGCTCGCGCGCGCCGGCCACCGCGGCGGCCAGCGCGCTCGTCGAGCCGCCGCCGCCCGCGAGGCCTTTCGACTCGTTCTTGCCCGGCCGGTCGCCGATGAAGGTCGCCTCCTTCTCCCAGGCCAGGGCGCCCAGCAGGACGGCGAAGCGGCTCGGCAGCTCCTGGAGCGCCCGGCGCGGCCCCGGCGCGAGGTTGGCCGGGTCCGCGGCGTAGCGGTGGAGGTCCCGGTAGGCCGCGTCGCGGCGCTCGGGCGTCATCGCGGCGACCTCGTCCTTGAGCAAGGTCTCGATGGGCACGGAGAGCGGGCTCGCCCAGAACGCCTCGAAATGACTTTTGACGGCCCGCGTCTCTGGTCCCATCAGCAGGAGGTCCCGGTCCCGGAAGTTGTACTCGTGGTCGTAGTCGAAGTACTCGTCGGCCACGTTGCGGCCGCCGACGATCGCGATGCGGCCGTCGACGAGGAAGACCTTGTCGTGCATGCGCTGGTTCGCGTCGCGGAAGCCCGTCGCGAGGTTCCAGTACCGCCGGGCGCGGGAGACGCCGGCGTTGTACTTGGGGTTGTAGACGCGGATCTCGACGCCGGGGTGGGCGGCCAGCGCCAGCAGGCTGTCCGAGCCGGCGTCCAGCAGGAAATCGTCCACGATCACCCGGACCTTGGCGCCGTTCTCCGCGGCGCGAAGGAGGCGCTGGGCGGCGAGTATGCCGATGTTGTCGGCGCTCCAGATGAAGTACTGCGCGTCGATGCTCCTCGTCGCCTGCGAGCTGAGCCAGGCGCGCGCCAGGAGGGACTCCTCGCCCTTCTCGAAGGCGTACACGCCGTTGCGGCCGGGATGCGCGGCCAATAGCCGCTCGAAGCCGCCCCAGAACGCGGGATCGGGCGCTTCCCCGGCCGGCGCGGCCGCCCCGAGGGGGACGGCGAGGAGAGCGGCCAAGGCGAGGGAGCGCATCGGTTGAGTGTACGAAGAATCGCGCGGCGGCTTCACGACTTCAAGTCCGGCACCGGACTTCCGGCCCAGAAAGCCTAGGCCGACTGCCCGGCGCTTCCTTTCCCCATGGGCCCACGCCTCTAAGCAACGCCTCTGCCATAATCCAGGTGTGCGGAAGTTGATTTGGATCAATAAATGAGGCGCTTCCCTCTGCGCCGCCTCCTCGGAGCGCTGCTGTCGCTCGCCATCGTGGCGGGCGCGCCGGGCTCGTCGGCGTATCAGGCCGCGGCGCAGACCGCCGCGGGGCGCGCCGCCGAGGCGGGCTCTTCGGCTCGCGCGGTCCCCGTCCTCGGCCTGTCCCAACTCTCGTCGCCGGTCCCCTCTCTGTCGGCCGCGGCCCTGACGGTCTCGCCCTCGCTCTCGGCTCCCGCCGCCGCTCCCGAGGTCCGCGCCGTCCCCGCCGCCGCGCTGGCGGTCCCCGTCCGCGCCCGCGCGTCCGCGGCCGTGCCGCTGGGACCGGTCCGGGTCGTCGCGGCCCAGACGCCGCTGACGAACGCCGCCAAGACCGGTCCCCCGTCCGTCCCCGCGCCGTCCGCGTTGACCCGCTCTTTGTCGGTCGCGTCCGCGCCGGAGAAGCTCGAGGCCGCCGGGACGATGTTCGACGGCTCCGTCGAGCGCAGGGCCGCCGTAACGCCCGTCTCCGCCGCCTCGCGCGGGGGCCTCGGCCGCTCGCTCAAGAGGGGCCTCGCCATACTGGCGCTCTCCATCGGCCTGCTCGGCGCCCAGCACCAGGCCGCCGCCCAGGGCGTCTCCGCTCCGGCGCCCCAGCAGACGGTCCAGACCCAGCAAGCGGCGCCCGCGCCCGCCCCCGTCCAGGACACGGCTCGCGTCATCCTCCCGCGCCCGCTCGAGGCGACGGCCTCCGTCGACCGCCAGGGCGCGACCGTCGGCGAGCGCATCCACCTGACCATCACGCTTCGCAACACCTCGGACAAGCCGGTGACGCTCCAGAACCTGCGCGCCTCCTTGCAGGACGCCGTGCCCTCCGACCTCGAGTTGCAGGGCAAGGGCGCCGAGGCGCCGCTGACCTTGGCCCCGGGCGAGACCAAGACGGTCGTCTACGAGGCGATCCCGTTCGGCTCCGGCACCTTGACCCTCGACGGCGGCATCGCCGTGGTCGCCGTCGGCGAGACGGCCGTCTACCCCGAGGGCATCGAGATCGTCCTGCCCAAGACCGAGATCAAGGTCGCCACCGTCCTCACGCCCGACTGGAAGGACAAGGGCCTGCGCGACATCGTCGGCGTCAAGCGCGCCCACGGCCCGGACTGGATGTGGCTGGCGGCGATTCCGCTCGGCCTCCTGCTCTTCGTCGGCGTGCACCGCCTCGTCGCGGCGCGCCGCCTGTACCCGAAGCTCGACGCCAAGCGCCTGTCTTTGGTCACCGTCACCGAGACCGAGCTGGCGCGGCTTGAAGCCGAGTCGGCCGAGCTCGACGCCGCTTCCTTCTATGCCCGCTACCAGGACCTGCTGACCGGGTTCATGGTGGACTTCGCCGGCCTGCCCAAGGCGGCGCGCGACGCGCGCACGCTCGAGCGCGACCTGCACAAGTCCTTCTACGACGCGGGACAGATCGGGGTGGCCGCCCGCCTGGCCGCCCAGGCCGAGGCCGCCCGCTTCGCCGGCTCGGAGTCCGACGCCTCGGAGCGCGCGCGCATGATCGAACGCCTGCGCGCCCTCGTCGAAAGCGTCGCGGCGAAGTCCGGCAAGCCGAAGTCCGACTCCAAGACCGGCATGCTCGGCATGTTGGCGCTCCTGCCCGGCGCGGCCGGCCTGACCTTCGGCTCGCCGTGGGTCCTCCTGCTCCTCGTGCCTTACATCGGCTACCTCGTGTGGTCGTGGCGCAACCGCGCTCAGGGCGCGCGCTTCGCCGTCTCCTCCGCCGCGCAGACTCCGACGAAGCGCACCTTGCGCGAGCGGCTGGCCGGCCTTCCCAAGATACTCCGCCTGGCCGCCGTCGGCCTGATCATCGTCGCGCTGGCCCGGCCCATGATCGGCACCGAGCGCACCGAGACCTTCATCCCCTCGACCGACACGGTGGTGTCCATCGACCTGTCCGGCTCGATGAGCGGCGACAAGCTCCAGGGCGTGCGCGACGCGGTGAAGGGCTACGTCGAGGAGCAGCGCCGCGGCACCGAGAACCGCGTCGGCATGGTCACCTTCTCCGACGAGTCCTATCTCGACGTCAAGCTGACCACCGACTACGACGCGCTGATCGCCCACCTCAAGGAGCTGCAGACGACGGGCTCGACGGCGATCGGCAAGTCCATGCTCACCTCCATCGCCCACTTCCTCGAGCTCAACGCCCTCGAGCTCGACGGCAAGAAGGACCCGCGCGCCGCCGAGGTCCAGCGCCTCCTGCGCGACCAGGGCCTGCCCGCCGCGCTCGCCTACGCCAAGCAGTACCCCGACCTCCTCAAGACCATCCTGCAGCCGGAACGCGCCAAGATCGTCGTCCTGTTCACGGACGGCGACTCCAACTCCGGCATCGACCCGCAGGCCGCCGCGCAGATCGCCGCTTCGCTCGGCATCAAGGTCTACGGCGTGGGCATAGCGGGGCCCAACGAGTCCTTCAACGAGGCGACCTTGCGCGGCGTGGCGGAGAAGACGGGCGCCAAGTTCTACCGCGCCGGCGACGCGAACGCGATGCGCGAGGTGCTCCTCGAGATCGCCCGCCTCGAGAAGAGCCCGGCCAAGATCGTCTCCGCCGTCTCGGTCAAGGATTACACGAGCCTGCTCGCGTTGCTCGCCTTCCTGCTCCTCGGCGCCGAGCTGACCTTGGCCAACACGCGCCTGCGCACGCTGTACGGCATGGCCTTCGTCATGGCCCTCAACGCCGGTCCGATGGACGTGATGAAGGCGGTGCAGACCGCGCCGGCCGCGGTCACCATGACCATGGCGCAAGCGGAGACGCCGAAGTCGGTGACTTCCGCGGTCCCCGCCGAGGTCATCGAGGGCAACAAGCTCTACAACCAGGGCCGTTTCGCCGAGGCGCTCAAGAAGTACGGCGAGGCGCTCGAGCGCCACCCCGACGTCGCCGAGATCTACTTCAACATGGCCGACGCCTACCTGCGCCTGGGCGAGAACGCCAAGGCCGAGGCCGCCTGGGCCAAGTACCTCTCGCTGACGCCGGACGCCAAGAAGCAGTCCCAGACTTTGTTCAACCTCGCCAACTCCGCCCTGATGGCCAAGGACGCGGAGAAGGCCATCGAGCTATACAAGGAAGCCCTGCGCCGCGACGCGACCAACATGGACGCGAAGTGGAACCTGGAGGCGCTCAAGCAGCAGCAGAAGGAGCAGCAGGACCAGCAGAAGGATTCGAAGGACTCCAAGAAGGGCAAGCCCGGCAAGCAGAAGGGAAAACCCGGCGACGGCAAGCCCGGCGACGGGAAGCCCGGCGACGGCAAACCCGGCGACGGCAAACCTGGCGACGGCAAGCCGGGCGACGGGAAGCCCGGCGACGGCAAGCCCGGCGACGGCAAGGCTCAGGCCAAGCCCGGGACTCCCAAGGAAGGCGCCGACAAGCTCGGCGACGCGCTGGGCGAGCAGGAGAAGGGCGAGAAGGACGCCGCGCGCAAGGGCATGACCCGCAAGGGCTCCGGCGTGTGGGGCTTCGGCGCCTTGCCGCTCGCCTTCGCGGGCCAGGGCCTGGTCTTCTCCTCGTCGGCGTTCCTGTGGGTCGTCGGCATCGGCCTGCCGGTCCTGGCTTTGCTCGTCGCGTGGGGCATCAAGAAGCGGCTGGACGCGGCCAAGCGCCTGAGCCCCGGCACCGCGCCCAAGACCTTCTCCTCCTGGTGGGGGGCGCGCCGCTTCCTCGGCAAGTCCGCTCTCGCCTTGGCGGCCGCGGGGCTGATCGGCCTGGCCGCGGGCGACCCGCGCGGCGGCATGGTCGACGAGCGCGTCAACTTCGGCGGCAAGGACATCGTCGTCACCGTCGACGGCTCCCACAGCATGGTGTACGCCGAGGACGGGCGCATGGCGCGCACTCAGAAGGAGCTCAACGACTTCATCACGCGCCTGCAGGGCACGGACCGCGTCGGCCTCGTCGTCTTCGCCGGCAAGTCGCGCACCGCGTCACCCATCTCCATCGACTACGGCAACTTCGAGTTCAAGATCAACCGCCTCGACGTCGAGGCCCGCGGCATCGGCGAGGGCTCCGACCTCGCCGCCGCGATCAAGTACTCCGCGGCCCACTTCGAGACCGCCAAGAAGCTCGGCGACCGTCAGCGCATCCTCATCGTGATCTCCGACGGCGACGTCCCCGACGCCGAGATCGCCGCCGCCATCGCCGCCGCCTCCGAGCACGGCGTCACCGTCTACGCCATCGGCGTCGGCGACCCCGCCGGCACCAAGATCAAGATGCCGACGGCCGACGGCACCGGCACCGAGTACCTCATCGACGCCAAGACCGGCGCGCCCGCGATCACCCGCCTCAACGAGGCTCCCCTGCGCCAGCTCGCCGAGCGCACCGGCGGCGCCTACTTCCGCTCCGGCGAAAAGACGTCCATCGACGACATCTTGAGCGAGGTCTCCCGCCTCGAGAAGGGCCAGAAGGGCGACATGATCAAGTCGCCGAGCCCCGTCGGCGTGTACCTGCTCTGGCCCGCGCTCCTCATGCTTCTCCTCGACCTCGTGCTGCCCGGCCGCTCGCTCCTCAAGCGCGGTCAGTCGAAGCCCGCGGACGACAAGAAGAAGCCCGGCCCCGGCGCCGCCGGCCTCCTCGGCGCGGCGCTCATCCCGCTCGGGGCCTGGCCGCAGATCCTTCCCTTCGCCGCTCTCGCGACCATCGTCGCCGCCTACATCGCCGCCGACTCCTGGAGCGGGGGCAAGATCACGCGGAGCGTCCGCGAGTGGTGGCAGAGCCGCCGCGGCTTCGTCGAGAAAGGCGTCTCCGCCGACCTGATCCATCTGTACGACCTGCGCGAGGCCGACGAGCGGCGCCTGACCGCCTTCGTCAAGGGCTGGCAGAACGCCAAGGAGCCGTTGCGCGAGACGATGATCGACATGGCCTCCCATGACGAGGCTCTGTGGCGCGAGAAGCTCACCGCCGTCTATCTGTCGGGCGGTTCCCCTGAGCTCCTCGAAAAAGTCCTGACTTCCCTGCGCCGCACCGCGCGCCTGCGCCTGGAGCCGCTGGCGCCGATCGTCTCGCGCATGGGCCTGCGCCAGGCGCAGATCTTCTGGATGGCGCACTCCGACGCCGCGTCCCGCCTCTCCGCGCTGAACGCGGTGGCCGCGGGTCAACCGGTCGCGTTCGAGGCCCCGAAGCCCCTCGCCAAGGCTCCCGGCCTTTGGGCGCGCGTCAAGCGCGGCGCCACCGTCGGCGTCCTCGCCGTGATGATCGCGCTCACCGGCGTGTCCACGGTCGGGACGATGAACTTCCGCGTCGAGCAGCGCGCCGCCGCCGAGATGGCGATGAAGCTGTTCTACGCCGAGGACCTGTTCGTCTTCTCCGACCGCTACGTGGACGCCCGCATCAACGAGGAGGTCATCCCCGCCCTCAAGCGCTGGCACGAGTCGCCCAAGACCGCGGGCGACGACTTCGAGCGCGCGCTGATCATCCTCCGCGAGTCGCCGGACCCGAAGGCCGACAACCTCCTGGTGACGATCTTCCGCCACTCCGGCGTCCTGCCGCTCAATCAGGCGGCCGAGAACACCTTGCTGCGCGCCCTCATCGAGCGCGAGAGCGACGCGCTGTGGGCCTCGATGGAGGGCCTGATCGCCTCGTCGCGCAGCGACCCGGCCGCGGCCCAGATGCTCGTCAAGCTCGTGACCCTCGGCGTGGAGGTCGGCAACGAGCAGACCTTCGTCCAGCTGTTCCGCGTGCTGAAGAGCCCGAACAAGCAGGTCCAGCAGCAGGCCGCGGGCGCGCTGTACGCGCACCTCTCCCGCAACGCGGGCGCGAAGTTCTACGAGGGCCTGGGCGCGGCCCAGACCAAGCATGCCGCCGACCCGATGCTGCAGATGTGGACGGCGAGCTTCGCCTTCCGCCGCCTGACCGAGCCGGGCGTGGGGGAGGCCGACCTGGTCAAGGCGAAGGCCTTCCTCGACAAGTCGCTCGTCAACGCGCGCGCGATCGACGCGGTGCGCCTGGAGATCTACAAGCAGACGCCTCCCGACCAGGAGGTCCAGGCCCCGCCGTCCATGGTGGCCATGCTCGCCAACCTCGCGTCGACGATGCAGGGCGACGGCGGCGCGCCCGCGCCGCTCGCCGGCGCCGCCCGCTACCTCGTCACGAAGGCGACCACCGACCTCATCAAGGACGCCGAGAAGGCGCTCCCCGGCCTGCACGAGCGCCTGATCAAGGAGGGCGTCGTCCTCCCCGACACCCAGACCTCGTACGGCGGCGGCTACGACGGCTACGACGACTACCACGGCTACGGCGGGCGCTTCGGCGGCTACGGCGGCACGACGACGAGCCAGAACTACCGCGAGGTGTACAAGCTCGCCCACCTGCGCGCCCTGCAGGCCGCCATCGAGGAGATGGGCGCTTCCGCGGCCAAGGCGCCGACGAAGGAGAACTTCTCCGTGCGTGAGCTGCTCGAGCGCTCCGCGATGGTCGTCGAGCAGGCCCTCGAGGCGGGCGCTAAGTCCGGCATGATGGAGGGCGGCACCGCCCCCGAGATCGCCGCCGAGGAGCTGTACTCCTTGCTCAAGCAGGGCGACGGGACCTTCACCGGCCACTCCTTCCTGCGCGCCCTGCGCGAGGCCGGCCTGGCCCCCGCCTCCGGCGACCTGTCGAGCCAGCTCGCCTATCCCGAGTCCCTCGACGCCGCCCAGCTGGCCAAGATGCGCGAGCTGCTGCTCTCCGTCGCCCGCTCCGGCAACGGCTGGGACGCCGAGGGCAAGACCCGGGCCCTGACCTGGGCGGAGAAGCTCTACCTCGCCGGCGCCCTCGAGTCGCTCTCCGCCGCGCAGGCGAAGAATTTCCCGGACGCCGCCGCCGGCCCGGCGATCGACGACGAGTCGCTCGCCCTGGCGCGCCTGTCCCTCGCCGTCTCCGCGCGTCCCAAGGACGCAACCTTCGCGCTCTCGGCGGAGAAGCTCATGATCGAGCGCCTGGCCAAGGGTCCCCTCGACGCCGCCGAAGCGGGGCCGCTGCTGACCCAGATCCTCGCCGTCGTCGCCGGCACCGAGCATGAGGGCCCGGCCCTCGCCGCGCTCACCGCCGCGCTGAAGGCCCCCAACGGAGCCGCGCTCGCCCCGGCCGCCCGCGAGCGCGCGGCGGCCGGCTTCGTCCGGATCGCCGAGCAGGCTGAGAAGGCGTTCATCGACGCGAAGATCAAGGACGCCGTGACCGCCGCCGGCATGCGCGAGGGCGACTACGGCTGGCGCAAGGACCTCAAGCTTCGCCACTACCGCGCTCTCAGCGAGATGATCGCCGCCGCCGTCGCGAAGTCCCAGGCCGGCGGACGGACCCTCCCCGCCGACGAGGTCGCGGCCCGCGACGCGGCGAAGGCCCTGCCCGGCCTCGAGGCCTTGGCCAAGGCGGCGGGCGCGCCGGCCGGCGACTCCGCGGGGGAGATGGCCGCCGACCGCGTGAACGTGGTCCTCTATAAGGGCTGGCGCCTCTTCTCCGGCAGCGACTTCAACGTCGCCCTGCGCGCGGACAAGCTGATGCCCGGAGAGGGCAACACGATGGGCGACTACCGGCAGTCGTACACGAAAGCCGAGGTCGAAGCCCTGCGCTCCTGGCTCGTGAAGATCGCCCTTTCCGGCAAGAACGTGTCCACGCCGGCCGGCGACCTGACCACGACCGAGAAGATCTACCTCGTCAACGCCATCGACTCCCTGGACGAGATCCTGCGCACGCGCTTCGCGACGGGCGCCGCGCCCGCGCCCGCGAAGACCTTGCTCGAGCAGGTCCTGCGCCCCGGCGAGGAGGCCCTCGCCGGCACGCGCCTGGCCATGGCGCTCCAGGCCCGTCCGAGCGACGATGCCGCTTACGCGCTCCAGGCCGCGGAGGTCCTCGTCAAGCTCACGGCCATGGGCGCGGCGAGATCAGACGACGCCGACGCGGTCTTCGCTCAGATGTTCTCGCGCCTCAAGGGCACGGCCCAGGAAGCCAAGGCGGTGGCTGCCCTCCAGGCCGCGCTCAAGGGCCCCAACGGCGCGGTCCTGACCGACGCGGTGCGCAAGTGGACCGAGTTCCAGGTGATCTCGGTGACCGAGCAGTTCGAGCAGGCCTACGCCGACTTCGACGATGAGACCGTCCTCACCGGCGCGCGCAAGAGCGGCACCGAGTGGCGCGGCGACCTCAAGCTCCGCCATTACCGCGCCCTGCGCGCGGCCATGGAGGCCAAGGCGGCCGCGGTCAAGAACCCGACCCCCCTGCAGAGCGCCGCGGCCGAGCGTGAACGCAGGATGATGCCCCTGCTCGAGGCGCTCGGCACGGCCGTCGGCGTCCCCGTCGGCGACGCCCCGTCGGACATCGCAGCCGAGATGTTGAACGGGCCGCTCCGGGACGGCTACACGGCGTTCCCCGGCGTGACGTTCAACGACAAGCTCCGCGAGAAGGGCCTGATGGACAAGAACGCCGGCAACGGCGTGGACGATTACAAGCAGTCCTACACGCGCGAGGAAGTGACCGCGCTGCGCGACTGGCTGAAGGGCATCGTGACGTCGGGCCAGGGCTGGGAGGCCGACGGGACCCCGCGCGCGCTCAACGATAACGAGAAAGCCGTCGCGAGCGCGGCGCTCGCCGCCGCCGAGCGCGCCCTCAAGGGCTTCTCCGCCGCCAAGGGCCTCAACGCCTTCGCCCCGCTGGCGCTCGCCGCCTTGCCCGCCCTGGGCCTCGCCCCGATCCTGATCTTCACCATCATCGGGCTTGCCGCGGCGTACCTGGTGTGGAAGCTCCTGCCCGCCATGAAGGCCGCCGACGAAGGCGAAGCCGCCGCGCGCGAGTCCATCCCCGGCTCCGTGATCGCCCGCCACCGCCGCGTCGAGCTCGCCGCCCGCCGCATGGCCACCGCCGTCAACGGCGGCAACTTCCGCTCCCGCTTCATCGGCCCCGGCGGCACGGACTTCGCCGAGGCCCGCCCCTACCAGGGCGAGGACATGCGCGAGATCGACTGGAAGACCTCCGCCAAGAAGGACGAGCTCTACGCCAAGAAGTTCGAGCTCGAGCGCGACATGCCGCTCATGCTCGTCGTCGACGTCAGCCGCTCCGGCCGCTTCGGCACGCGCGGCGCCGACAAGCGCACCGCCATCGAGGACGCCGCCGCGGTCCTGGCGCTGGCCGCCGCCCACTCCAACGTCCGCGTCGGCCTCGTCCTCGTCTCCGACCGCGTGGAGCAGGTCATCCCCGCGCGCGGCGGCTCCCGCCACGCGATGATGATCGTCGACGCCATCCTCAAGGGCGAGCCCACCGGCAAGGCCACCGACCTCAAGCCGGGCCTCGAGGCGGCGGGCAAGCTCCTCGGCTCGCGCGCCATGGTGGCCGTCCTCTCCGATTTCATCGCTCCCGATTTCAAGGACGCGCTGGGCGCCATCGCCTCGCGCCACGACGTGCGCGCCATCCGCGTCACCGACCCGGCCGAGATGGGCCCTCTGCCCGACGTGGGCCTTCTGCCCGTCGTGGACGCGGAGACGGGTGTGACCCGCATGCTCGACACCTCGTCCCGCGCCGGCCGCGCCGAGGCCGCCGCCGCCGTCTCCCGCCGCGAGGCCGCCGTCGAGGCCGCTTTCGGCGCCGCCCGCATCCGACCGATCTCGATCTCCACCGAGGGAGACCCGCTCGAAAGCCTCGAGCTGGCCTTCCATCCCAAAGCCAAGCAGCCGTCCAAGCCGTAAGGAGCGTTATGAAGAAAGTGCCCTCGCAGTTCGCCAAAATCGGAGCCGCGGTCCTCATCGGACTCGCTCCTCTCTCGGCCTCGGCGCAGACCGTCACCGGCCGTGTCGCGGTCCCCGGCGTGTCCGCCGGGATCGTGCCGACCTTGGGAATGGGTCTCGGCGCGCCTCTCTCGGGCCCCGCTTTGAGCCCGACGGCGCTTTCTCTGACGCCCACGCTCACGGCGCCGTCCGCGGCGCTGGTCCCGACGGCGATCCCCGCCGCCTTGGCTCCGCAGGCCGCCGTTCCTTCCGCCGCCGAGCGCATGAAGGACGCGACCGCCGCCCTGGCCGCGATGCCGAACCTCGATAAGGCGTCCTCCGCGCAGTCGCGCGGCGCGGGCACCGCCCTCGAAGCGGCGCTCACCGGCGAGAAGATCGCCTCCGCCGCCTCCGCCGTCGCTCCCGTCGGCGTGGGCTACGCGCAGGGCGCCTCGCCCGAGCTCGCGGCCCAGGCCTTGGCCAAGGCCGAGATCGTCAAGAACATCCGCGCCGAGATCGCCAAGGTCATCGTCGGCCAGGAAGAGATGATCGACTCCATCATCACCGCGATGATCGCCTCCGAGCACGTCCTGCTCGAAGGCGTCCCCGGCGTGGCGAAGACGCAGACGGTCAAGGCCTTCTCCGACGCGGTCGAGGGCGGCTTCCAGCGCGTTCAGGGCACGCCCGACAAGCTCCCGAGCGACCTCCTGGGCGCCGAGATCCTCCAGGAGAACCCGACCACCGGCAACAAGGAGATCAAGCTGGAAAAAGGCCCCGTCTTCACGAATATTCTTCTTGTCGACGAGATCAACCGCATGATGCCGAAGACCCAGGCGGCGCTCCTCGAGGCGATGGCCGAGGGCCGCGTCACCATCGGCCGCAACACGCTCGACCTCCCCAAGCCCTTCATGGTGCTCGCCACGCAGAACCCCATCGAGCAGGAAGGCGTCTACCGCCTGCCCGAGGCCCAGCAGGACCGCTTCATGTACAAGGTCCTCGTCCCGCGCCCGGCCATGAACGAGCTCAAGGAGATCATGGACCGCTTCAGCAAGAAGGACGGCCAGCCCAAGGCGGGCAAGATCACCTCGCTCGACGAGATGGTCGAGATCCGCAAGGTCGCCGAGCAGGTCTACGTCGACGAGTCCATCAAGGACTACATCGTCAACATCGTCGAGGCCACGCACAACCCGTCGAAGTACGGCATCGACGCCAAGGAAGCCATCGAGGGCGGCGCCTCTCCGCGCGCGGCCATCTTCCTCCTCAAGGCCGCGAAGATCAACGCGCTGCTCAACGGGCGCGCGTGGGTCGGTCCTCAGGACGTGCGCGAGGTGGCGGCCCGCATCCTGCGCCATCGCCTGACTTTGAGCTACTCGGCGAACAACCTCACCACGGACCAGGTCGTGGAGAGCATCCTCTCCAAGGTCCAGGTGCCCAAGCCCGTCGTGCGCATGGCCGCGACCTTGGCTCCGTCGGACAAGAAGAACTGATCCCATGACCGTCGTGTATGCGCTGGCGGCCGCTCTCGCGGCCGCCGGCGCGGCGTCGGCGCAGGTCGTGGTCACGCGGGTCGCCCCTTCCGCGCCGCCCTTAGCCGTCCTCTCGTCTCCCGTCCTCGCCGCCCCGGCGATCAACGACTTCCCGCTGGCGCTCTCCTTGCTGGGCACGCGCGTTCTGGGCGTCCCCGGTCCGGGCGTGACGCCCGCGCACATCGAGTCGGCCAAGGCGCTCGCCGTGCGCACGGGGGAGCCCGTCGTCATCCACGGCAGCCGCCAGACCGGCTTCAGCCATCACACGGGGCTTCCCTTCTCCCCGGACGCGGACCTCAACCTGCGCGTGCTCGGCGCTCCGGACCGCATCCCGTGGGACGGGAAGTCCCCGCGCGCCGCCACCATCGAGGACGCGGTGGGGCGCGGTCACCTCGTCGTGGCTCCCGCGCCGACCCGTCTGGTCCGGGACCTCGAGGCGCTGCGCCATCAGGCGCGGAGGTGGCGCACCGACGAGCAGCTGACCAGGCTCGCGGCTTCGCCGCGCTCAGCGGGGGAGACCTTCAAGTTCGCCGTCATCGGCGACGCGGAGCCGGGGCGTTTCTGGTTCTCGCGGACGCTCTTCAACACGCCCGGGGTCTTCTGGAAGCTCCTGACGCGCGCCGACCGCTCGGGTTCGGACTTCATCTTCCAGCTGGGCGACATGGTCAGCCGCGGGACCGTCTTCAACTTCTGGTCGTTCATCCGCGGCCTGTTCTCCGCGGGGCCTTCGACGCCGTACTTGACGGCCATCGGCAACCACGACCGTCACAAGCCTCACGGTATCACCAACGACCGCGTGTACCGCGCCGCCTTCGGCAGCCCGGATTACGCCTTCGACCGAGGCGGGCGGCGCTTCATCGTCCTCGACTCGAGCGCGGGGCGCGTGACGCCGGTTCAGCTCGCTTGGCTCGCCGGGCTTCTCGATCCCGAGGTCCCGACGGTCGTCTTCACGCACATACCGCCGGCGCCCCTCTCCGAGTGGACCGACTGGGGCTCGATCAAGGGGGCGGGGGGCTTCAAGGAAGGCAGCGCCGAGTTCATGCGCCTGATGTCGGCGAACAAGGTTCAGCGCGTGTACATGGGCCACATCCACGGCCTCGGCGTCCTCGAGCGCGGGGGCGTGAAGTACGTGCTCACCGGCGGCGGGGGCTCGCCGCTGTACCCCGGGCCGGTCAAGACGCGCCTGCATCACTGGCTCTCGGTGGAAGCGGGGCCCGCCGGCCTCGTCGAGACCGTCCACGCCGCCGACGGGTCGTCCTTTCCCCTGCGTTAGCGTCGGCTGTTTCTGGAAACAGCCGGCGACTCGCACCGGTGCGAGTTCGGCCCAGCGCCCCTCCCCATGACACACGACCTAGCGTTACTTCGATTTTCCTTCTACACTCCCCGAGACTCACGCCAATATGAAGCTTGCCCATCTGCCACTGCTCGTGATGTCCCTCATTCCAGCCAGATGGGTCAATGCTGAGCCGGATATCCCTGCGATCCTCAAAAAGGATGTCCTTCCAAAATTAGCGGCCGACCTCGACAATGAAAACGTCTTGATCGCGACTCAGGACATCCTCTCACTCGGTCCGCTCGCACGTCCTCTCCTTCCCGACCTCATACGCCGTTATAACACAGCCAAGCCTGAGCGCAAGGTCGAGTTGCTCCTGGTTCTCCAACGGGTCGGTGGAGACGCGAAGACGTTGCTGCCCATTTTCGAAGGGGCGCTGATGGATAAGGCTCCCGAAATGAGGCATGCGGCCATGTCCGGAATCCTGAGCCTTGGAGTGGATGGAGTGCCCATGCTTCCGAGGGTGATTGACACGCTTCGGTCAGAAAAGGAGCCTTCCTATACCGATTGGTCGTCCGCACCGAAACTCGGCGCCGCGGCCAAGCCGTTGATCCCCTTTATTCTGCGCGATTTAGAGCCTATCTCAGTATCCGGCTGACTTGATATAGTCAGGTCGCCACGCGCCGAGTATCCCACGCCGAGGGGATACGTGGCAGAGAGAGGACCTCTGCCATGCCGAAGAAAAGCCGCAAGAAAAA
>JACPOW010000106.1 GCA_016191335.1 Elusimicrobiota bacterium
AGTAATCGGCGCCATGGGCGCCACGGGGAATTCTATCGGACCGCGCGAGCGGGATCAGTCACGACGGGGTAACAACGAAATGGCGGGCCAACTCAAGAAGGCGCGGCGTTGCCGGACTGCCGCGCAGCGGCTTCGTTCAACGCAGGGGATGAGCGGCGGCGGCTATTAAGATATTCCTCACCGAGCCGCCGGCCGCTCTATCCGATGGTTAGGCGCCGAACCCGATTGAAGAAAGCCGACGATTGACATGATTACCGCTATTAGAGCTAATGCCGTTCCTCCCATGGCTAATCGAGCGCTATGAACAACTTTTCTTTCCGTAAATTCGGTGACCGCGAGCAGTTGTTCCCGCGGTACGGAAAACTCCTTCGCGTCCGGCTTTCCGCCTTCAATTACTAAATGGTGAATGTCTTCCTGTGCAAGAATCCCTGGATCAATGGGGCGCGAATAGGGATCCCGAAAAAAGTCGTTTCCGTAAATCCCCAAAGCGGAGATGCTTACGGTAAAGGCTCCGATCCAAAATAGTCTTTTCATCTTATCTGTGCGCCTAACGCCGAGGATGAGCGGCGGCGGCTATTAAGTTATTCCTCACCGAGCCGCCGGCCGCTCTATCCATTAGTTAGGGCTTCCTTCTTTCGGTATTCTTCTCGACCACTTTCAATTCCATTGTTCCACTGCACGGGCCCGTCACATATTCAAACGGAGGTTCATACTGAGACATCTTTCGTTTCTTCTTTGCGTAAACCAAGTACTCCCGGCCCTTCTTAAACAGATTGCTGCAGTCAGATCCTACATTCCCGTCATCTACCTCTACGTACTTGCCTGGGTCGCCCTTCAAGACTTTGCTGACTCGAAACTTTACAATCGCGATTTTATCAGGGGACTCTCGTAGTGGAGGGACCTCTGCATGAAGCTGCATGTACCACTTCTGGAGAAAAACGGAGACTCGTTCAACCTTTCCCTCAAACACGAGATCAGCCTCATCAATGGGTGTTTTTAAGACAGTCGACGGAGAGACCGGTGGACACACGCAAGCATGTCCCACACGAGCGAAGGAGAACAGGAGGAAGGCCACACCTAATCGAATCATTACTTTATCCATTAGAATTCACTACCCTGTTCAGAGATAGCCCTAACGCAGAGGGTTTGCCGCCGCCGCTTCAACTGTCCACCCAAACGAGGCGGCGGTCGGCAACACCCAATGGTTAGACCGAGGACAGGTGCCCGCAACTCCGTTTGCCGTTGTTGCCGTCATCATCGCTCCAGTGCTCATTCCAAAACCTGTCCTTCCATTTTGTGCTCGCCGTTTCCCTTCAATTGTTCTGACTTGCACTGTCACTTCCAACGCTCCGCGAGCTCTGCGAATTTGTAGGCGGCGGCGTAGCCGCACGCGAGTGCAAAAAGGTTTCCCAGCAGCAAGATGCCTTCCCCGACGACGATGCCCTGAAACAGCCCAAGGCAGGCCGGAGCAGGCATGATTGAGTGCGTCGAGCCGATTATGCCCGGGGTCAAGACCAGGCAGGTGACAATGGCGCGGCGGTCGATCCTCCGGATCGCCGTCCAGTGGCCAGTCCGGCGCCAAGCGAAGAAAATACCGAGCGGTCCTGCGATGAAGTAGATAGCCAACAGGAATTGGAAGTTCGAAAGGATGGCTTCGAGTACTACTTGGCTGCTCATTTACTCTCCCGTTCCAAATAGGCGCTTGCTGAATCGTAAAGTCTTTTACTTCTTCGGTCTAACGCAGAGGGTCTGCCGCCGCCGCTTCAACTGTCCAACCAAACGAGGCGGCGGTCGGCAGCACCCAATGGTTAGACCGAAAGCTGGTGCTTGCTCCGCCGTTTGCCGTCATGGTTGTTTTCGTTTTTGAACTTCTGTGGGTGATCCGCTTCATTCTTTGAGTCCTGGAAAAAAGATCCAGCAGATTGGTCCGGACAGAACAGCTGCCGTCAGGTGCACCAGCGCTGCCGTTCTCTGTGTAATCCTACCACCGAGCGCGACTCGTCCAACTACCAATACAGCCACGATTAAGCTGAGTATAGGCAACTCAATGAGATTCGAGAGCGATTTGGCCTCAAGTGGCCGCACCAGGCTGGCAGAAATTGCCCAAGTGACATACGGGATCACTGGAACGAGATACTCAAATCCACGCCACTGAACACGACGCCGTCCTGCATACCAGCACAGGGCTGATGTGCCAACTGCGACAACCAAAAAAATGATCGTTCCCATTTCGGTCTAACGCAGAGGGTGTGCCGCCGCCGCTTCAACTGTCCACCCAAACGAGGCGGCGGTCGGCACCACCCAATGGTTAGGGCTCACCCCATATTTATGCTTACGACAAATTATTCTCTGTTGAATGCTATGCAACCTCCGGCCAATAAAATTGACCCGAATAGTGTGCTGATTCCGACGATTTCTTTCATCGAGGCAAGTTCGCGGTTGTTCCACATTGCCTTCGACCGCATAACAGAGCGACCCTGAATCCAGATGATCCCCGAGAACACTGCGACAACGAAACATGCTGCAACCTGTTTTCGTCCCCGAGCCGTTACATTTAAAGAAAGCCATGGTATAGCTAGGCGAAATGCAACCACGATAGCCCAGATGCAGGCACTGATTAGAAGATTAAACGGCAGAGTCTCAGGCTGCCCACCAAACAACAAGTAGAGACCGAGTGGGCCGAAGCCGGCGCCATGACTGGCGGCGAAGATCGAAGGCGAAAAGAGGAGGGCCCCCGCTGCAGTCTGAAGTACGACCTTCAACCATTCAGGCTTCTTCTCCGATTTTCGCCAAATGAAAAAAAGAGTGGCGAGTGCGGCTACCAGATAGAGTGCTGTGAATGGAAATTGATTATTCCTCATTTGTGGTTAATGGAGCCCTAACGCCGAGGCTCAGCCGCCGCAACTCTCAACTGTCCACCCAAACGAGGTTGCGGGCGGCTGAAGCCATTGGTTAGGCGGTACGTTCTCATTGCTTCCTTCAGTAAATTAATTATGCCGGATCTGTTTGTGATCCAGGCAACAGCTGGCCACGCCCCGTCGATTGTTTCCAGCAATATATGTGAGCGATCATGGGAAGACTGTACCCTCTTGCTTCAAGGCGCGAATAGCCAGCTGCTGGTTTTTTACCCACGGTAAGATACATGACATCCTCACCGTCGTGAACTTCCCCAGCACATATTACGCAACGATACGGATTGAATTGCGATTTGCAGAAAGTTCGAAAGCAGCGTTCGTGCCACTCGGCCACAACTCCACCCCAGGGGTTGTATGTAGGAGTAATACACTTACGCATATACTGGCCGTCCGCAAGCTGAAAAACACTTTGTCCAGCTACCACCGGGTACCCGCAGCCCCCGCAATTTTTGTTCATATTTGAATCAACCCCATAGATGATCCGCCCGCGCCACGCGTTGCCGCGCGCTACAAACCCACTAAAGAACGTACGCATCGGCAGTCGCGTGTGGCTCTGTGCTCACATACAATTAAGGCTACTGTTGCCACATTGAGGAGTGGGCCCGCTGTTATCCGCCTTCAAATCCCGGTTGGCCGTTTGCGTAGCAGAATTTCCTTGTCGGTCAAGGTAGTCTCCATATCCACGAATAAGCTCACATATTCAGAGCTAAATCTGTGACCGTGTGGGCCGATCCCGCCCCAAATTTCTATTGGTCCTTGCGCGGTATCAATCCGTCTTAGTTCTGATGGCGTCCATCCATCTTTATCGCCGTAATAATTCGGCGAATAAGTTAATCCAGTCTCCTTCATTAAGGCGGAAAACTCTGGTGGGAACGATTCGATCTTGTGTCGTGAAGGAGCATATCCGTCTGAAACTGCCCCCCAAGCTAGAAATAAATCCCTGATAGCGTAGATTGGAAATGTTTTCAAACGAGATGGAAATGGACTTTTCCCGTAGCCAAACTCAACATCGATATAATTGCCACCTCTTCCTTCGATCGAAATATTATCGGCAGGGTATTTGGCCCCGACCATGCCGGCAGATTGATTTATGGATAGGGTATCTACAAGCTTGCCGTCATGATAAGACCAAGTCTGTCGCCGTCCGACAATGCTATCTCCAAATTCCACAAACCGGATGGGCTCCCAATACTTATCGAGCAAGCTCCCTTTGTTTTTTGCGATATCTGCAAAGGAAATTCCCTCCGCGATTCCGAGTGCAGTTCGAATCGCCGGCGCATTGAACAGCTTCTCCCAATCTATTTCGATGTGATACTTAAAACTATAGGAGTAGACCCGAGTCCAAATTCCCGTTTCGCAAGGGGTGATAAGCGGGCTGCCACAACGCGAACATGCTGCTATCCCGTTGCTGGCCATATTCCCGCATTCCTGGCACTTTGTAAGGCCCATCTGATCTCCTTGATTTGGGGCATGCGTTGACTTCAACGATTGCCCGTCTACTTAACAACTTCTCTCATTGCATCAACCGAGATGCTATCTGGCTAATGCTTGCGATCAGGCATTGAGCAGTTTGTAAATCCGCCTAACGCCAGGCTGAACGGCGGCGGCTACCAGCTATCCAGCCAACATGAGGCCGCCGTCCGTTCAAGCCGATGTTATGCGTCCGAATCGAGTGCTGGCAATCCGATTCGCCGTTCATGCCGTTTTGTCGTTCAAACTTCCGTGCGCGCCAACGTCTCGCTCGAGAGCTTACTCATTCCGTTGCGCCGTTCAGCCTCAAAGCCGTTGCCGGTCCCGCGACATCGGCTAACTGAGGGCGCATAACTTGTGATTGTGTTGGTCAGTATAGCGCCGGAATGAATACTGACTATAGTTAGCAGTGTAGTGTGAAAATCGGGATAAATCCAGCTTGTGGATGAATATTTTCCGGTGATATGCTGCGAGGGGGGGCTGTATAGCACCAATATCATGGCGGACGGAGGGGGGCGGCATAGTCTGCGATCTCCGATAGCTTTCGGACCTATTTTAAATGGGCCTTTCGTCAAAAACGAGGGGGACCGAAGGCTCAGGTATATTAGGAGGCGGGGGGCTATTCTAAGGATGTGAAGAAGCATTGGTCCTGCCTAGCCGCCGTTTGGCTCGCCCTGAACCCGCTTTCTGCCCTCGCCCAGGTAAAAGTCGGCGCCGTCGCCGCCCAAGGCTCTTCCGCCGTAGGGGCATCGGCGGCAATATCCTCCGTTATTCCTGGGCCAGCCACGAATGTCGGGCTGCCTTCGGGATCCGTGTCGTTAACGGTTCAAGGATTGTCTGCGGCACCCGTACCGACGAACTTAAAGATCTCAGCCGTTAATGCCGTTCAATCCGCCATCCCCGCCGTTTCTCCGGTCTCCGTCGAGGTCCGGTCCCACAAGGTCACCCCTTCCGTTGCCGTTAAAACCGCCGTCTCTCCGTTGAGCGTTCTCGCTCACGCCCCCGCCGTTCCGTTGACCCGTTCGGAGAAAGCCGTCGCGGTCGTCCGCGACGAAGTCGCGAACTGGAGCGCCCGCACCCCCGAAGACAGCGTCCGAGCTCCGTCGTTCCAGCGCTCGTTGACGAGCCTTTCCCCGGTCCTGGCCGCCGCCTCGATCCCCGAATCCCGCGACGCCGTCCCCGCTCCCCGCGCCTCCGCCCCGACTCCCGGCCGCCCGGTCCTCTCGCGCAACCTCCTCATCACCGGCGCCTCCCTCGTCGGCGTCTCCCTGCTCTCCGCCGCCGTCCCCGCTCTGATGCCCGCCGCCGTCGTCGCCTGGAAAGGCGCCTTCGCCTGGTCCGGCCTCGCCGCGATGGCCGCCTCCCGGTATTGGCGCTCCCCCGGCTCCGCGCCCGACGCCCCGCGCGGCCCTCCCGCGAAAGCCGGCGGCTCGTTCTCCTCGTTCAAGGCCGCCTGGACCGCCGCCCGCGACAGCGCCGCCGCCCAGCGCTCTTTTGAATCACGCGTCGGCGGCTCCTCGTGGTCGTCGTTCCGCGACTGGGCCCTCGGCGGACTGCGCACCGGCCTGTACTGGATGGCCCCCGCCTTGCTCCTGATGCTCGGCGGCGCCGCCCTCGCCAAGGGCGCCATCCTCGCCCTCGGCCTGAAGACCGTCGCCGCCGCTCAGGCCTCCGCCGCCTTGATCCCGATGTCGACCTTGCTCGGCGGCATGATCCCGATGGCCCTGGCCGCGGAGACCGCGAACATCGCCGTTTTCTTCGGCGTCCAGGCGCTGGCCCGCAGGCTCGGCGCCGGCCGCGCCGCCCCGTGGCTCGGCGGGGCCGCCGCCCTGGCCCTGGCCGCCGTCGTGCTGCTGAACCTGACCTCGGCGCCGTTCATCATCATCGTGAGCCTCGCTCTCGAGGCCGGCGTGCTGTGGACCGCCCAACGCTCCCAGTCGCTGCTCGCCCCGCTCGCCCTGCGCGGCATATTGACCGTGTTCTCCCTCGAGGCCGCCCGCCTCGGCGCCTGGATCAAGGTCGGCGCCGCGGGCTCGCTGATCGGCCTGCCCGCCGTGTGGGGCGGCGTCGCCGTGCTCGGCCTCGTGCTGCTCGCGATCAAATTGAAGGCCCCGGGCCTCGACCTGGCCGGCATCGGCCAGTGGTGGAAGACGGAGGACCCCGGCCAGCGCCCCAAGTCGCCGTGGCGCATCCTGTCGGCCGGCCTCGTCTGGGGCCTGGTCGTCTACGCGATCGGCGATCTGACCTTCTGGGGCGTCAACGCGCTGGCGCCCGGCCACGAGCCCGCGCCCGCGATATTGGCGAAGATGCTGACCGCCGGCGTGGACCTCGTGCTTTACAACTTCGTGATCGTCGGCCTGCTCGAGGAGTACGTGTTCCGGCGCGGCGTGTTCAAGTGGATGAACGACTTCCTCGACAAGCACGGCCTCAAGCCCGGCAAGGCCTTCTGGACGGCGGCCATCGCCTCGGCCTTGGTCTTCTCCGGCGTGCACTACATCGACTGGGGCGCGATGATGGGCTGGTTCGGCCTGGGCGACGCGACCGCCTCCTCGGGCCTCGGCGGGGCGTACGCCTTCACCTGGGCGGGCTTCATGGCGCGCTCGGTGTTGGGCGTGGTGCTGGCCTGGATCTACAAGCGCTCGGGACTTCTGTTGATCCCGATCGTCGCCCACTTCTGGGCCGACTCGATGGAGGGCCTGGGATTGGCCTTCGGCCTGCCCGTTTTCCTCGCGCTGGCCGCCGGCGCGCTGGCGCTGTCCTTCCTGTTCAAGCCGAAGGCGCTTAAACCGAAGTCGTCCTGAACAACGGTTCGAGCCAGGCCTTGTAGAGCGCGCGCGACAGCGCGTACACCGAGTAAGAGGTGAAGAACGCCGCGATCACGTCCACGGTGTAGTGGTTGCGCGAGAGCAGGACGCTCACGGCCATCACGACGGACCCCGCGAACATCAGGCGCTTGAGCCCCGGGGTCTTGAACCAGAGGAAGAAGAGGAACGGGATGGCCGTGTGCCCGGAGAACACGAACTCGTTGGTGAAGGTCCAGGTGCCGAGGATGCGGGAGAAGATCGCGTCGTGCAGGCGCATGTCCACCATGTCCGCGGGCGCGCCGATCGGCGACAGGAACACGAAGGCCGTGCGCACGACCATGTAGACGGTGAGCAGGAAGAGAAGGAAGGGGATGCGCCTTGGATGGTACGCCACGGCCGCGCCCGCCGCGTAGAGGTGGAGCCCGAACCAGCCCCAGGACAGGATCGGCAAGGTGTTGACGAGCGGCAGGCGCCGCAGCAGCCAGTCGTTGCCGACGGGCAAAGCGCGCTGGTCCGCCACCCAGCCCAGCTTGGTGTACAGCGCGTAGGAGAGGCAGAACAGGAACAGCACGCCGGCCAAGGTGCCGATCCACCATTTGTAATGGATGCCGTGCCATTCGTCCTTGATCTCCGCGATCTCTTTCTGCGCGACACGCGGCAGGAGCTTGCGCAGCTCCTGGATCTCCTTGGCGGAGTCCGTGAAGCGCCGTTCGAGTTCTTCCAGCTTCGCTTCGAGGAGATTCTCGGCCGGGGGCATGTCCGGATGATATAAAATCTCGTCGTGGAGCCCACGCCGAGTCCCTCGATATTATCGGAAGTCCGGGATTTCCTGTCAGGTTTAAAGAATGACTGGCCCGAGATATTCGGCCCGCGAAAGGTCGTCCGGCCGAAGGCCGAAGCTCCAAGCCAGTCGCTCTCCGTTCCCCAGGCGCCCGTTCCCCATAAGGCTCTCCCGTCAGTCCTCATCCCTTCCGTCGCCGTCGATGCTCCCCTGAAAGCCGGTCTTCCCGTGGGTGATCTTGTGTCGTTGTTCCGTTCAAGGGCGGAATATTGGGCCCCCTACCTGGGCGTCACCTTCAACCGCGTGAGCGTGAAGGACCAGCGCACTTTGTGGGGCTCCTGCACGAGAGAAGGCAACCTCAACTTCTCCTGGCGGTTGGCGCTGGCCCCCGACCCGGTCCTCGACTACCTGATCGTCCACGAGCTCTCCCACCGCGCCCAGATGAACCACTCCCGCCGTTTCTGGGAGGTCGTCGAGACGCTGTGCCCCGGCCACCGCTCCCACCGCCGCTGGCTGCGCAAGAACGGCCGCGCGCTCCACACCGCGAAGCGGCCTTCGTGATCATCTCGCAGGACGCATGAACTCGCACCGGTGCGAGTTCCCGGCGTCTTCCGACTGTTTCCGGAAACAGTCGGAGCGTCATGCCGGGAACTATCCGCAGGGATAGCTCCCCGGCTGGATCGGCCTACTCCTCCAGCTTCTTGACGATGGCCGGCACGTCGGCCGCGGTGACGCCCGACAGCCACTCGCCGCCGGGATACACGAACGCGTTCGGCCCCTGTTCGCACAGGTCCAGGCAGCCGGACTTCGCCACGCGCACCTTTCCCTTGAGGCCCTTCTCCTTGACCGCGTGCTTGAGCGCCTCGCACAGCTCGACGCCGCCGCGGCCGGGGTTGCCGCAGGCGACGCGGCCGCCTTCCCGGACGTTCACGCAGACGAAGACGGTCTTCTTGAAGGGGACGGGCTTCTTGTCCATGAGGGGATTATAGCGCGACGGGGAGGGCTTCGGCCGCGTGCTGACGGGCTTCCTGCGTCAGCCGCGCGGTCCAGACCGCGCCGGAGAACGAGCAGGCGAGGCCGACGATCTGCACGCCTTGGATCGCGTCGCGGCCCAGCGCCCAGGAGAAGACCAAGGTCAGCGCCGGGTAGGAGAGCATGAAGGTCGTGGCCTTGGAGAGGTCCATGTTGCGGATGGCCATGTACCAGAGGACGAAGTTGAGCGACGACATCAGCAGGCCCTGAAGCACGAGGAAGCCCATCGCCTCGGGCGACCAGGACCAGCGGCCGCCGTGCAGGAGCGTCCACAGGCACACCGGGGCCATGGTGAGGATGCCGTAGAAGACTCGTCCGCCGGACAAGGTCAGGGCGTCGAGGCCGCGGGGGAGGCGCTTGGCGAAGATGTGGGAGAGCTGGTACAGCCACGGGGTGCAGAGGATCATCAGGTCGCCCTTCCAGCGCGGGGAGGAGAGGTCGTGCAGCATGACGAGGCCGGTGCCGCTCATGACGAGGAGAGCGGCCAAGGTCAGCTTGAGCGTGGGGCGCTCGCCCAGCAGCCAGGCGGTCAGGGCGGCGGAGTAGAGGACCTCGACCTGGGCGACGATCGCGGCGTTGGCGGGCGTCGTGTGCGCGAGGGCGGAGATGTAGATGACTGTGGCCGCGCCGCTGCACAGGCCCATCATCGCCAAAGACGGCGCGATGTCGCGCGAGAGCACCAGCCGCCAGCGGCCCTTGGCCAGCAGCCAGGGGGACATCGCGGCCAGGCCGACGACGAGGCCGGCGGTCGCGAACAGGGCGCCCGAGAAATGCGCCATGCCGAACGCGCCGATCAGCGGCCACAGCGCCGTGATGGCCCAGTCGATGACCAGCGCCGCGATCGGGGACATCCGCGGCGGCTAGTTCAGCATCCCCGTCGCCGCGAGCAAAGCGACGGCCACGCCGATCAGCGACTCGCCGGCGATGAGGCCGGAGCTGACGGTGATGATGTAGCGCTCCGCGAACGCGGGCTTCTTCTTCTCCAGCACGAGCGCGATCAGCGCGCCGAGGAACATGGACAGGGAGTTGAAGAACGGGATGACCATGGACAGCCCCAGGCCGGTCGCCGAGGGGATGTACTTCTGGTATTTCGGGAAGCTCTTCTCGATGAGCGGGATGAGGATGCCGAGGATGCCGCCGACGATCATGCCGTTTCGGGCCGTCGGGTGCAGGGCGTGGATGCCGGTGGCGAGCAGCTTGGCCACCGCGGCCCAGACCTGCGCGGACGGGGCCGGCCACTGGTTGGTGCCGAGCGAGGCCGCCGTCGGCACGAGCAGGTAGAAGGCAGGGATCACGACGAGGGTGCCCGCGAAGATGCCCAGGAACTGGGCGATGAACTGCTTCCGCGGGTTGGCTCCCAGGATGTAGCCGCTCTTGAGGTCGGTGAGCAGGTCGGCGGAGGCGCCGGCCGCGCCGGCCGTCGCGCTGGCGGTCATCAGGTTCGTCGCGATGTCGGCGGGAGCCAGGAAGCCGAAGGCGAGCTGGGTGATCTTGCCCATGGCGCCGATCGGCGTGGTATCGGACTCGCCGGTCACGCGGCAGGCCAC
The DNA here is from genome assembly GCA_016191335.1 of Elusimicrobiota bacterium. GTDB lineage: Bacteria > Elusimicrobiota > Elusimicrobia > UBA1565 > UBA9628 > GWA2-66-18. The sequence continues at coordinate 10,550 of JACPOW010000106.1, forward strand.
GATGGAGAGGAAGAAGGTCATCAGGACCGCGATGCAGCCCATCCACCAGCGCGTCTCGAAGGCGAAGTAGAGCACGGCGACGACGCCGAGGCCCGACAGGGCGGTGCCCGCCAGGAACCAGGAGCTCGGGACCTCGATGGCCTCCATCGCGTCCTCGGTCGCGGTGTTCTTGTGCTTCGCGGCCTGGGGGGAGATGAGGGTCGCCATGCCGCTGAACGCGCGGACGATGGTCTTCCACTGGAGCAGGAACATGAACAGGCCGGAGGTGACCATCATCGAGGCGCCCGTCCAGGTGGACCAGGTCACGATGGCGCGGTAGCCGAGCTTGGTGCCGTCGATGGCGCCGAGGCTGACCATCCACGGGGCGAGCACGCCGTAGTTGATGCACGCGCCGAGGAGCAAAGACCAGGCGATCTTCCAACCCATGATGGCGCCGGCGGCGAGCATGATGGTGCTCATCTCGAAGGAGATCGTGTACTTGGAGAGCGCGTAGCCGCCGATGGAGCCGGGGAACTCGAGGCTGCCCGGGATGGCGAAGGGCTTGCCCGCGTCGCGCAGCCAGGCGACGACGCCGCCGACGACGCCGGCGAGGCCGAGGGAGCGCGCCTTCAGGGCCGCTTCCGCGCCCTTGGAGTGGAGGCTCTTGAGCGTCTCCGCGGCGGCGATGCCGCTGGGGAACTTGAGCTGCTCGACGTTGATCATCTGGCGCTTCATGGGGATGGCCATGAAGACGCCGAGGGCCGAGAGGAAGAGGGTCCAGAAGGCCAAAGTCGGCCAGGGCATGTGGTGCCCGGTGACCATCAGGTAGGCCGCGATCGCGCTCGTCATCGTGCCGCCGGTGGAGTAGCCGGCCGAGGAGGCGGTGGACTGCATGCAGTTGTTCTCGAGGATGGACATCTCCGTCGGGAACCAGCGGGGGAAGGCGGCCATCATCGTCTTGTGGATGGCGTAGGAGAGGATGCAGGCGGTGATGGCCACGCCCAGGCCCCAGCCCGTCTTGAGGCCGACGTAGAGGTTGGACAGCGCCATGAAGCCGCCGAGGAAGGAGCCCATGACGACGGCGCGAAGGGTCAGCTGGGGCATGTCGTCGCCCTGGTAGACCTTCTTGTACCAGCGCATCTCGAGCTGGGCCGGCGTCAGCTTCGTCTTGAGATCGGGATGGTCCTCGGGGAGGTCGAGGAACTCTTCGCCCATCACTTCCACTTTGGGTTCGTTCATGGAAGAAATCATACTACACGACGGACATCCGGGCGTTACTTTTTGCGTCCGTCCAGGAGGAAGGCCCGGTATCCTTTATAGGCCATGTACAGGTCGAGCTTGCCGATCAGCTCCCACGGCGCGTGCATGGACAGGACGCCGACGCCGCAGTCGAGGACCGACATCCCGTAGCGGGCCATGAGGAAGGCGATGGTGCCGCCGCCGCCCTGGTCCACCTTGCCGAGCTCCGCCGCCTGCCACAGAGCGCCCGCCTTGTCGAAGATGCGCCGGACCTGGGCGACGAACTCCGCGTGGGCGTCGCTGGCGCCGGACTTGCCGCGGCTGCCGGTGTACTTGGTGAGGATGACGCCCTGGTTGAGGTTGGCCGCGTTCTTGCGCTCGGAGACGGAGGGGTACAGCGGGTCGTGCAGCGCGTTGACGTCGGCCGACAGCGCCCAGGAGCGCTCGAGCGCGCGCCGCAGCTTCAGGCCGTCGTAGCCGCCTTCCGTGAGGTTGAACAGCTCGGCGACGGCGTTCTCGAGGAAGGTCGACTCCATGCCGGTGCTGCCGTAGGAGCCGATCTCCTCCTTGTCCGCGAGCAGGGCGCAGGCCGTGTGCTCGGGTGCTGCGCCGAGGTCGAGCAGGGCGCGCAGCGAGGTGAAGGCGCAGGATTTGTCGTCGTGGCCGTAGCCGAGGATCATCGAGCGGTCGAGGCCGGCCTCGCGCGGCGGTCCGGCGGGCACGAACTCGAGCTCGGAGGAGACGAAGTCCGCCTCGACGACGCCGTACTTCTCCTTGAGGAGCTCGAGGACGCGGAGCTTGAGCTTCTCCTTGGCTTTCTTGTCCTTGGACGGGATGGAGCCGACCAGCACGTCGAGGCCTTCGCCTTCGATGGCCTCGCCCATCGTCTTCTTGGCCTGATCGGCGCCGAGGTGCGGCAGGAGGTCGGTGATGGTGAAGACGGGGTCGCCGGGCGCCTCTCCGATGCTCAAGGTGACCTTCTTGCCGTCGGGGCGCACGAAGACGCCGTGCAGGGCCAGGGGCAGGGCGACCCACTGGTACTTCTTGATGCCGCCGTAGTAGTGGGTGTCCAGGAGGGCCATCTCGCCGCTTTCATAGAGCGGGTTCTGCTTGACGTCGAGGCGGGGGGAGTCGATGTGGGCGCCGAGGATGTGCAGGCCCGCCTCGAGCGGCTTCTTGCCGACGACGAAGGCGACGACGGTCTTGCCGGCGCTGCCCCGGTAGACCTTGTCGCCCGGGGTCAGGCGGGAGCCCTCGGGCAGGGCCTCGAGGTCCTTGAAGCCGGCGGCTTCCAGGAGCTTGACCGCCTCGTCGTGCGCCTCCCGCTCGGTCTTCGCCTCTCCGAGGAAGGCGAGGTAGTCCTTGGAGACCTCCTCCATGCGTTTCGCGTCGGCCGTGGAGAGGCCGGCGTAGCCGCTCTTCCTCTCATAGGTGAGGCTTTCCTTCGCGGCCTTCTTCGTCGGCATGGGGGAGTCTCCTTGGGACGTCAGTTATCGGGGCTCAATGGCACATCCCTCCGCGGGGGAGGATGAGCTCCGGCGCGGGGTAAGCGGCCAGCAAACGGTCGACGAGCGCGATGTACTTGGCCCGGCGCTCGGGGCCCATGCGCTCGGCCTCGACGCGGTCGAATCGTTCCTTCAAGACGGTCCAGCGCGCCGCGGGGATGGCGTCCATGGCCATCGGATAGAGGATGTTGTCCTCCTTGCCGATGTGGGACGCCAGCAGGGAGGAATAGCCGGAGGCGGCGCGGGCGGCGTCCTTCAGCGCGGCGGCCTCGCCGGCGCGGACGCGCTCGAGGGCCTCCGACAGCCGCTTGACGAAGTCGCGCCCCTGCGTGTTCTCCATGAGCATCACGGCGATGGGGCCGCCCTGGCGGGGGAAGCCGACCTCCTCCATCGCCGGGAACAGGAGGTCCTCCTCCTTGCCGTGGTGGGCGTAGTCGGCGAAGACCTTGATGAAGTCGAGCGCGGCGTCGAGGTCGGCCAGGGCCACCGTCGCGCCTTCGCCGAGGCGCAGGCACATCCCGTTGAGCGCGCGCAGCATGCGCAGGATGATCTGGTGGTCGTCCATGAGGTCTTTGATCGCGGGTTTCATCGTTTCTCTCCTCCTCCGCAGAGCGGATAGGAAGAGTCTAGCAATTCAGGAAAAGAATATCCGGTATTGTGAGTCCGGGCTCGATGCCGCGAATGCAACGCTTCGGCCGTCAGCGGACGATCAGGGAGGAGGGGAGGCGGAGGGTGAAGGTCGAGCCTCGGCCCGGGGAGGCGTCGGCGGTCAAGGTCCCGCCGTAGCGCAGGGCGACGCGGCGGCAGATCGCCAGGCCGATGCCGCTGCCGGCGTACTCGCTGGACGCGTGGAGGCGCAGGAAAGGCTGGAAGATCTTCTCCGCGTAGACCGGGTCGAAGCCGATGCCGTCGTCGGCGACCGTGATCTCCAATGAATCCCCGTCGCGGCGGCAGCCGATGCGCACCTGGGGAGGGCGGTCCGGCCGCCGGAACTTCACGGCGTTGGAGATCAGGTTCAGCAGGAGGTTGTGCATCGGGATTGCGTGCGCGCGCACGACCGGCAGATGGGCGGCCTCGAGCCGGGCTCCGGAGGCGGTCAGCTCGGCGGCCAGCTCGGACCTCGCCTCGGCGAGGACGGCGTCGAGGTCGACGTCCTCGACGGGGAGGGAGTCCCGCCCGATCCGGGACAAGGTGAGCATGTCGGTCACGAGCTTCAGCGCCGAGGCGGCCGAGCGCCTGATGCGCTCGACGTAGTCGAGGTCGCCGGCGTCGAGCTTGGTCTTCGCGCGCGCCTCGAGGAGGTCGCCGAAGCCGATGATCCGGCGCAGCGGGGCGCTGAGGTCGTGGGAGGCGGCGTAGGCGTACATCTCGAGCTCGGCGTTCGAGCGGGCCAACGCCTCCGTCTTCTCCGCCAGCTCCCTGTCGTGCCGCACGCGGTCGGTGATGTCGTGGAACTGCCAGACGCGCCCGTAGTGCCGCCCGTCCGCGCCGACCACCGGGCTCGAGAAGCGCTCGAAGACCCGACCGTCGCGCAGCGCGAGCTGGTCGGAGCAGGTCTCCTCCTTGTGCTCGTAGAGCTGCCGGACGCGGGCGACGAAGCCGTCCGGATCGACCACCTTCGACAGCACGCTCGCGATCGCCTGGTCGTCGGAGCCGGTCGCCAGCACCTCCGCGGGGATGCCCCACATCTCCCCGAACCGCCGGTTGCGCGAGAGGATCGTCCCCTTAGGGTCGACGACGAGGATGCCGTCGGGCGAGCTCTCCTGCTGGGCCGCCAGCAGCGCGGCGTGGTAGGTGAGCTCGGCGGTGCTCGCGGAGGAACGGCGGCGCGGCGCTTTGATGCGGGAGGCCACGGCTGATTATACGAAAATCGCCGTTTCTCGTGGAACCTTTGTAATTAGAAGAGGGCCGTCATCTCGACGGGAACGCCTCGAGGACGGAGCTCCGGAGCACGGGCAGCGGCAGCGGGCCGTGGCGCAGGACCGCGTCGTGGAAGGCCTTGATGTCGAAGCGGCGGCCGGTGCGCGCCTTGACCTCGTCGCGCAGGGCGGCGATCTCGAGCTGGCCGACCTTGTAGGCGAGCGCCTGCCCGGGCCAGACGGTGTAGCGGTCCACCTCGGCCTCGATCTCCTCCTGGGACATCGGGGTGTTGACCTTCATGAACTCGATCGCCTTCTCCCGCGTCCAGCCCTTCGCGTGCAGGCCGGTGTCGACGACGAGGCGCGCCGCGCGCAGGGCCTGGTCGGAGAGCATCCCGAGCCGCGAGAGGTCGTCCCGGTACAGGCCCATCTCGTCGCCGAGCCGCTCGGAATACAGCGCCCAGCCCTCGACGTAGGCGGTGAAGCCGGCGCTGCGGCGGAACTGCGGCAGGTCCTTGTTCTCGAGGGCGAGCGCGATCTGGAGATGATGCCCGGGCACGCCCTCGTGGGCGGCGAGCGAGGTCATCGAGAAGCGGGGGCGGGACTCCGGCTTGTAGGTGTTGATGTAGTAGACGCCGGGCCGGGACAGGTCCGTCGGGGGCTGGAAGTAGCGGGCCGCGGCCTCGTTCTTCTCCTGGAACTCCTCGACGGGCTTCACGACGAGGGCGGTCTTCGGCAAGGTCCCGAACCACTCCGGGAGCAGCTTCGTGGCCTGCCCGACGAGGAGCTCCGCGTTCTTGAGCACCTCCTCGCGCGTCTTGAAGAAGTTCGCGGGCTCCGCGCGCACCGTCTCGAGGTAGCTCTCCAGGTCGCCCGCGTGGCCGGCGCGCCGGGCGATCTGCGTCATCTCGCCGCGGATCCCCTCGAGCTCGGTCAGGCCGATGCGGTGAAGCTCGTCGGCGGATTTGTCCGCGGTGGTGTGGGAGCGGATCTTGTGGCGGTACATCGCGCGCCCTCCGGGAACGGAGGACAGGCCGATGTCCCCGCCGGTCCGGGTCTTCGGGAGGTAGTCGTTCTTGAGGAAGTCCGCGAGCTCCTTGACCGCGGGCAGGACCTCGCCCTCGACGATCTTGAGCAGGCGGGGCTTCCACTCCGAGAGCAGGGGCTCCGGCAGGCGCTCGCACGCCTCGGCGTAGGGGGACTTGTCGACGGGGGCGGCGAGCATCTCCTCGAGCTGGCGGAGCAGCTTCTCGGTCGGGACGCGCGCCGCGACGCGGCCGGTCTTCAGGCCCGAGGCGATGTTCTCCCGGTGCCTGCGGAGGTAGAGCGGCACGGCCTTCAGACGCTTCTCGAGCGCGGCGGCGTCCGCGGCGTCCCTCATCGGCTGGGAGGTCTGGATGACGGTCGGGATCCAGGACTGGCCGCCGTCCATGTGGTCGACCTCGAACTCCTCGAACGGGAACGCGAGCCCGTCGAGCTCGTCGTCGAGCTGGGTCTTCATCACCTCGACCGACAATCGCTCCTCGGACGTCAGGGCCTTGCGGTCGAGGGAGCGCGCGCGCCGGAGCAAGGCCTCGTCGGACGCCTTGCGCGCGGCCTTCCCGGCGAGGCTGTTGTCGTCGAGCTGGTCGTCGTAGCCGCGTTCGCCGTAGAACGTGGCGAGGAGGGGGGAGAGGCGCATCTGGGCGGTCCAATAATCGGCGAAGAGCTTCGTCGCGGCCTCGTCGGCGCGGACGGGCGAGGCGAGCAGGAGCGCGGCCAGAAGGAGGTTCGATCGGGTCATGAGCGTGGATTATCGCACATGAGCGGCTCCGCCGGGAACGCCGCCGTCACAGGACCGTTGCGCGGCCGTTCTGGCCCGGGCGCCCCCGGCCGCGCTAGAGTTCCCGCATGACCGTCCTCCGCCCGGCGCTCCTCGGCGCGGCCCTGCTCCTCGCGGGCTGCTCGGCCGGCTCCGTCAAGCCCGGCGTGGCCGTCATCGACCCCTGGTCCCCGGCCTCGGTCGCCGCCGCGCGGCGCATGACGGACCTTTACGGCGGCCCGGACGACGCCGCGCCGGACCGTCTCACCTGGTATTCGAAGGGGCCGTGGCTGAAGACCGTCGTTCGGGACCGGCCGGGCGTCTACCGCTCGCCGCGCGACTTCGACATCGTCGTCCAGACGGTCAGGTACCCCGTGACGCGTGAGCAGGCCTTCGACATCGTGGCGTTCAGCGACGCGCTGGTCGTGGACGTCGAGCACGGCGAGATCTCGTCGGGGGCGCCGCGCGAGGAGGTCAATTTCGTGAACCTGAACCTCGCCGACGAGGTGGCGCGGGGACGGAAATCCGTGGAGGAGGCCCAGGCGGCCTACCGGCGCATCCTCGCGCTCACGGCCGCGGGCAAATCCACGCCTTACGCCGCGGGCCTCCGCTTTCCCGGACGCTAGTCCTTCTTAGGGACCCACTTCGGGCCGCGCGTCGGGGGCTTGCGCTCGAACGGCTTCTTGGCCGCGTCGAACGGCTTCTTCTCCCAGGGTTTCTTGGCCGCGTCGAAAGGCTTCTTCTCCCAGGGTTTCTTGGCCGCGTCGAAAGGCTTCTTCACCCAGGGCTTCTTCGCGAACGGGGCGGCCGGAGCGGCGGGCGCGGCGGGCGGAGGCGCGGAGTCGCGGCGGTCGGAGGCGGCGGGCTGGCCGCGGCGGTCCTTGCCGGAGCGGCGCTCGACGAAGCCCGGCCGGTTCGCCGCGGGGGGCGGGGTGAAGCTGGGCTTGGGGGTGTAGCCCGCGGGGCGGTCCTTCTGGGGGCGGCCCTCGACGACGAAGATCTTCCGGTCGCCGATGAACGCGCCGTTGAGCTTCTCGACGGCGACCTTGGCCTCGGCGTCCGTGGACATCTCCACGAACCCGAAGCCCTTGGGGCGCCCGGTCTCGCGGTCGAGGATCACCTTGGCGCTCAGGACGGTGCCGCACGCGGAGAAGAGCTTGGCCAGGTCTTCCTTCGTGGTCTTGTAGGGGAAGCCGCCGACATAGATGTTGTTAGCCATGGGGCCATTGTACGATTCTTGACGGCCCGCCGGGAGGTCACGCGGGCGGGATATTAGGTTTACGCCGCCGCGCGGGCCTTCGGGGTTATACTGAAGGAGCGCAGGAGGTGCCTTTATGGCCACCGAAAGGAAGGCGAAGAGGTCTTTGCGGCGGGTGCCGCAGGACCGCCCCGGTCACGTCGGAGAGGTGCGCATACTGGAGTCCTCCCGGACGAGGGGACTGAACATCCGCGTCCATCGCCCTTCGAAGCGCGCGCGCTGACCTAGGCGTCGGGGGTGGAGGCGGGGACCGCGAACTTCGGCTGGCGCTTCGGCGCGCGCGGCTTCATGCCCCGCTCGAACATCTGCAGGAAGGCGGCGGCGTAGCGGGCGATCTCGTCGGCGTCGTTGAAGAAGTTCGCGTTCTCGAAGCTCAGGGTCTCCGCGCGCGACGAGTAGTTGAAGGAGCCGCTCTCGAGCATCTTCCCGTCGAAGATCGCGAACTTGTTGTGCATCTTCTGGTAGCGCGGGTCGCGGGTCCGGTCGGGCCCGGCGATCAGGCGCAGGTCGAAGCCGTGCCAGGCGAACCACTCGTCGAGCTTCGAGGTCCCGGTCTGGCTCTTGTCCATGACGATCTGCACGTCCACGCCGCGCTCCTTGGCGCGGAGCAGCGCCTCGGCGATCGGCTGGGAGAAGAAGCTGAACATCGCGATCTGCACGGTGGCCTTCGAGGCCTCGATGGCGCGGATCAGGGCCTGCTCGATGCCGGAGTTCGGCGAGAACAGGTGGAGCGGGAAGCGCTGCCGGCCGAGCTTGATCGGCTTGTCGGTCTCCATCGGGGGATCGGGGGGCAGCGGCTTGCTCTTGCCGGCCATCTCGGGCTCGGCGTCGTCGGCCTCGGGCAGGGCGGCCTCGGAGCGGTTGACGACCTCGTCGAGCTTGTCCATGTCGACGTCCTCGGCGAGGGCGCGCATGTAGTCGAAGTACTTCAGGTAGCCCGCGACCCGCCCCTTCTCGATCGAGAAGAAGACGTTCTCGTAGTGGTCCTCCTCGGACTGGCGCGTGTAGTTGTAGGAGCCGAACTCGACGATGGCGTCGTCGGCGACGATGAACTTGTTGTGCATGATGCCGCCGAGGCGGCCCTTCAGGAGGAGCACGTCGAAGCCTTCCTTGATGAGGTCGACGACCATCTGCTTCGGCTTGCGCGGCGTGATGCCGTCGTCCTCGTAGCCGGTCGTGTACACGTGGCTGCGGTCGAGCACGATCTCGATCTTGACGCCGCGCTTCTTCGCCCGGTGGAGCGCGTCCCAGATGCTCTCCATGTTGAACTCGTACATCGCGATGCGCAGGGACTTCGCGGCGGCGTCGATCATCTTGACGATGTCCGCCTCGATCGGCTCGTGAGGGCGGATCGCGCTGACCGGGAAGTCCACGCCGTTGAAGGCGATGCGGCGGGCGGCGGGAAGGGGGTCGTGGCCGGGCTCGGGAGGCGCGGGCGGGCCGCGCGGCGAGAGGGCGTTCTCGCGCATCTGCTGGTCGGTGGGGAGGGCCCCCTCGGCGTAGGCGGGCGCGGTCTCCGCGATGTCGAACATGTGCTGGAACGTCTTCGCGAAGGCCGCGACGTCGGTCTTGTCGTCGAGGAAGCTGCCGTTCTCGAAGTTGTTGACCCCGGCGTTCTTGGTTGCGTTGGCGGAGCCGGTCTCCACGAGCGTGCCGTCGAAGATGAAGTACTTGTTGTGCATCTTCTCGGCGAGAGGGAAGTCGCTCTCCTCGCCGTTGGGGCCGCTCAGCAGGCGGACTTGGGCGCCGGCGCGCTGCAGGAAGCCGAGGAAGAGCTGGACGCGGTCGTACTGCGACTGGCTCTTGTCGCCGACGACGCGGACCTTCACGCCGCGCTTGAGCGCCCGCTCCAGGGCGTCGACGACCTTGCGCGACTCCATGACGAAGGCGGCGGCGTCCACGGAGACCTTGGAGGCGTCGATGGCCGCGGCGATCGAGTCCTCGAACAGCTCCCCGGGGTTGAAGATCCACGCCGGCAGCCTGGTCCCGTTGAAGTCGATGCGCTTCTGGGCGTCGGAGGGCGGCGCGGGCACGTCGAGCGGCCACTCCTTCGTGGCGGATTCCGCGACGCTGACGCTGAGCGCGCGGAGATGGGTCCAGGCGTCCTGGAAGGCCTTGACGCGGTCGGCGTCGGCGGAGAACAGCACGTTCTCGTAGTGGTTCTTCTCCGAGGTGTAGGTCCAGTTGTAGGAGCCGAACTCGACCATCTTCGCGTCGAACACGGCGAACTTGTGGTGGTTGATGCCGTACTTGGTCGGGCGGCCGACGACGGTGACGTCCACCTGGTTGCGGATCAGCGCCCAGATCTGCTCGCTGCGGTAGCGCTTGTAGTCGGCGTCGGGCTCGTTGCGCGGGTTGACGTTGGTGTCGCAGAGGATGACCTCGACCTTGACGCCGCGCTTCCTGGCGGCGAGCAGGGCCTTGAGGATGCCGCGCGAGGTGAACTCGTACAGCGAGATCTGGATGGACTCCTTCGCGGTCTCGATGGCGCGGACGATGTGGGATTCGACGGGCTCGTTCGGCCGGAAGGCCACCGAGGGGAAGCTCTCGCCGTGGAACGCGACGGGGCGGGAGGTCGTCGGCCCGCCGCCGTCGTCGCCGGGCTGGGCGGGCGGTGGCGTCTTGACCTTGGCGAGAGGGTGGAACGCGCATTCGGTGAAGGCGGCCAGGGCGGCTGGGACGTAGGCCTCGATCCCGAGCTTGGCCTCGAAGGAGCGCGCGGCGTGCTCTCGGCCGCCGGCGAGGTCGCCGGCGGCGGGCTTCGGCGTCTCGAGCTCGGTCTTCAGGCCGTCGAGGGCGGTCTTCGGGGCCTGCTGCTGGCCGGGAAGGGCGGGCTTGCGCGACTTGGCCGCGGCCGCGAGCGGCTGGGCGGCGAGGGCCGACGGGATCGCGGCGGCGGGGAGCGCGGGGATGGCGGCGGCCGGCGCGGCGAGGGCCGGCGCGAGGGACAGGGCCGGGGCGGACAGCGAGGGGGCCGAGAGGCTCGGGGCGAGCGGGGTCAGCCCGGGCGCATAGGCGCCCGCCGTGGCGGCCGGTCCGGCGATCGGCGCGACGGGAGTGGCGAGGCGGACCTGGACAGGCGCGGAGACCTGGGCGAATACGGGCCCGGGTCCGGCGATGATGAGGGCGAGCGCGAGCCGCCACATTCGTCGCATTGGGACCAGTATACCCGCGTCACGACGCCCGCCTCAGGGGTATAGGGCCCAATCCGCCGGAGGCAAAGGGCCCGGAGAGGCCGGGGCCGGAGGGCCTAGCTATTTCCCTTTCGGGTTGGGTTTTCCGGGCGTCTTGATGTCGGCCTTGCGGCGCAGCTCGAGGAGGTACGGCTGGGAGGCGTCCTTGAGCTTCTCGGCGAGGAGCATCTCGCGGAGGTCCTCCTTGACCTCGTCGAAGGACGCGGGCTGGGCCGCGCGCTTCTCGACGACCTGGAGGATGTGCTGGCCGCGGGGGCCGGGGACGACCTTGAGCTCTCCGGCCTTGAGGGAGAAGGCGACCTCGTCGATCTCGGGAGGCAGCATGCCGCGCGAAACGAAGCCGTAGTCTCCGCCGGCGGCCTTGCCGCTGGCGGCCAGCGACTTCTCCCGGGCCAGGGTCTGGAAGTCCGCTCCGCCCTTGATCTTGGCGACGAGCTCGTTCGCCTCGGCCTCGTTCTTCACCAGGATGTGGCGCAGGTGCGCGGCCTCGGGCTTGCCGAGCTTGTCCTTGTTGGCGTCGAAGGCCTTCTTCAGCTCGTCGTCGCCGACCTTGATGCCCTTGGCGTCCACGACGAGGCGCTCGCGCACGATCTCCTCGGCGAGGTCCTCCCGGACCTTGGCGACGGTGGTGCCGGCCTGCTCGAGCTGGCTGACGAGCAGCTCGCGGCTGCCGAACTGGGCCTGGAGCCGGGCGAAGCGCTTGTCGACCTCGGCGGGGGAGGCCGTGATCTTCTTGGCGGCCGCGGCCTGGCGCATGAGCAGCTCGTCGATCATCTCCTCGAGCGTCTGCGAGCCGTAGCGCTTCCAGAGCCGCTCCAGGACCTCGGACTGACGGATGGCCGTGCCGTTGACGCGCACGACGTCGAAATCTCCCGGGACGGCCGCGGCGTGGGCGGCGGGGACGAAGGCGGCGATCAGCGCGGCGGCGATGGCGTAGCGGTACATGGGCTCTCCTTTAATAGTGCGGAGATGATATAATAAAATTCTGAAGAACCCTGTCATGCTGAATTTCACCCCCCGTTCCATCGAAAAGGTCGAGGACGCCCGTCTGCGCATCATCTGGGACGACGGCCATCAGACCGAGCTGCCCTTCCACCTCCTGCGCCGCCACTGCCCCTGCGCCATGTGCAAGGACGAGTGGACGGGGGAATCCCTGCTCGACCCCGCGACGGTGCCGGAGACCCTCGGCGCCACGCGCGCCGACGTCGTCGGCAACTACGCGCTGAGCTTCGCGTTCAGCGACGGCCACGGCACCGGCATCTACACCTTCGAGATGCTGCGCAAGCTCTGCCGCTGCAAGGATTGCGAGTATCATCCGGGGTCGGAGACCAACTGATGGAAGCGGGCTGGAAGACGATCATCGAGCCGTTCAAGATCAAGAGCGTCGAGCCTCTGGGCTTCACGACGCGCGGCGAGCGCGAGAAAGCCCTGCGCGACGCCGACTACAACCTGTTCTCCATCCCCGCCGACAAGGTCCTCATCGACCTGTTGACCGATTCCGGCACCTCGGCGATGTCCGCCGAGCAGTGGTCGGCGATCATGCGCGGCGACGAGTCCTACGCCGGCGCGCGCAGCTTCTACGAGCTGGAGCGGACCGTGCGCGACCTGACCGGCCTGAGGTACGTGATGCCCGTCCATCAGGGCAGGGCCGCCGAGCGCGTCCTGTTCTCCGTCGCCGGCGGCAAGGGCAAGGTCGTGCTCTCCAACTCCCACTTCGACACGACGCGCGCCAACGTCGAGGCGTCCGGCGCCGAGGCGATCGACCTGCCGGTCCCCGAGGCGCTCGACTTCGCCTCGCCCGGCGACTTCAAGGGCGACATCGACCTGCGCGCGCTCGAGGCGAAGCTCAAGGAGCTCGGCCGGGAGCGCGTCACGATGATCGTCATGACGCTGACGAACAACTCCCTCGGCGGCCAGCCCGTCTCGATGGCGAACCTGCGCGCGACCGCCGAGATCGCCCGGCACTACCGCGTCCCGCTCTTCCTCGACATCGCCCGCTTCGCCGAAAACGCCTGGTTCATCAAGCGCCGGGAGAGCGGCTACGCGACGCGGCCGGTGCGCGAGATCGTCCGGGAGATCTTCTCCTACGCCGACGGGTGCTGGATGAGCGCCAAGAAGGACGCCTTCGTCAACATCGGAGGCTTCCTCGCGCTCAACGACGAGAAGTGGATGAACGAGGCCCGCGAGACGCTCATCCTCGGCGAGGGCTTCACCACCTACGGCGGCCTGGCCGGACGCGACCTGGAAGCCATGGCCGTCGGCCTGCGCGAGGTCCTCGACGAGCATTACCTCGAGTACCGCATCCGCTCCATCGAATACCTCGGCGACGGGCTGCGCCGCGCGGGCGTGCCCATCGTCGAGCCGCCCGGCGGCCACGCGGTCTACCTCGACGCCCGGCGCCTGCTGCCGCACATCCCCGCCTCCGGCTACCCGGCGCAGGCCCTGGCGTGCGAGCTGTACCTGACGGCGGGCGTGCGCTCGGTCGAGATCGGCTCGCTGATGTTCGGCCGTCGCGAGGACGGGAAGTTCCTGCCCGCGCGCATGGAGCTCGTGCGCCTCGCGATCCCGCGCCGCGTGTACACGCAGAGCCACGTGGACTTCCTGATCGAGGTCGTGGCCGACGTGGCCAAGCGCGCGAAGTCGATCCGGCCGCTGCGCCTGGTGTCGGCGTCGCCTCGCCTGGCGCATTTCACCGCGAAGCTCGCCCCCGAGGTCCTGGCGTGAACCCGAAGGGACGAGTCCTGATCGTCGGCGCCGAGAACGCGCTCGTCAACGAGATGGCGCCGACCATGGTCGCCCGCGAGTTCGAGCTGCTGACGTCGCCCGACGTCCGGGCGGCCGTCATGCGCCTGGGGACCGAGGCCTTCTCGGCCGTCGTGGTCGACGCGACGCGCGTGCCGCCGGCGGACCGCGACGCGCTGTCCCATCTGCAGCGGGACAAGGGCGGGTTCGCGCTGTTCGTCCTGGAGCCGGCGACCTTGCTCTCGCCCGCGCAGCCGGCGCCGCTGCGCCGCCTGACGTGGCCCTCGCCGAAAGGCTTCCTCGACCAGGTGCGCGCCGTCGAGGTCCCCGTCGTGTTCTTCGTCGAGCAGAGCCTGTACATCGCGCAGGCCGTCCAGAACGCCCTGCGTCAGTCCGGCATCGTCTTCATCCAGATGGAGACGCCGGTCGGCCTCGTGGAGATGCTGGCCGACCAGAACCGCCTGGCCGAGGAGCAGCGCGCCTCGGCCCCGAAGTCGGGCTCGCCGGGATTCTGGGAGCGCCTCGCCGGCAAGGCCGAGGAGGTCGAGGCTCCTCAGGCGATGCTCGGCAAGGTGGCCGTCGTGCGCTTCGGCCACTCCTGGGCGGACGCCGCCGCCCTCGACGCCAAGCTCCGCCAGGCGATCCCCGGCGCCGTCGCCTACATGGTCACGACGCAGGACCTGATCAAGGCCGCCCCGGCCGCCGTCAAGGGCGGCGTCCCCGTGGTCCTGCCGCGCGAGGCGGCGGTGCGCGTCGCCGAGATCCTGACCGAGGGCCTGGAGGCCGTGCGCTCCGGCCCGCGCGAGGTGGAGCGCATCCTCCTCATCGACAACGAGCTGACGACGCTCGCGCGCCTCTCCGAGGCGCTGCTCGCGCGCGGCTACGAGGTGGCGACGACGACCGACGGCGAGGAGGGCCTGCGCCTCATGCAGAAGAAGCCCTTCGCCCTCGCGGCCATCGGCGGCAGCGCCCTCGAGGCGACCAAGCTCGCCGGCGCCAAGCTGGCCCTGGCGATGCGCGAGAAGGACAAGGACCTGCGCATCGTCCTCATGATCGACCAGTTCCCGGCCCAGGACGCGCTCAAGGGCGTCAGCCGCGCCGTCGAGCTCGGCCTCGACGACGCCATCCTCAAGCCCATCGACGTCTCGCGCCTGATGCTCTCCATCGAGCGCGCGCTCGAGCGCCGCTTCCTGCTCCTCGAGAACGTGCGCCTGCGCAAGGCGGCCGAGGTCGCCGCGCAGAAGCTCGCCGAGGTCAACGGCTTCCAGACCAAGTTCTTCGCGACGGTCGCCCACGACGTCAAGAACCCGCTGACCGCCATCCTCGGCTACTCCGAGGTGCTCGGCATGCGGCTGAAGGACAAGCCCGACGACCTGAAGTGCGCCTCGCACATCCACAACGCGGCGAAGACCCTGAACCTGCTCGTCTCCGACCTCGTGGACCTGGCCGCCATCGAGTCCGGCAAGCTGCGCGTCGAGATCGGCGCCATGGACCTCGCCGCCGTCATCAACGAGGTCAAGTCGCGGGTGGACGTCGTCGCCTCGCGCAAGCAGATCCAGTTCGGCACCGCCCTGCCCGCCGCGATCCCGCCGCTGCAGGGCGACCCGAACCGCATCGGCCAGGTCATCCAGAACCTGAGCACGAACGCGATCCAGTACACGAAGGAAGGCGGCAAGGTCGTCATCGAGGTCCGGGTCGAGCCCGAGTGGGTCATCGTCGGCGTGCGCGACACCGGCATCGGCATCTCGAAAGAGGACCTGCCCCGCGTGTGGGAGCGCTTCTTCCAGACGAAGGAGGCTCAGACGATGCGCAAGGCCGGCTTCGGCCTGGGCCTGAAGATCTCCCGCGAGATCGTGCAGATGCACGGCGGCGACATGGGCATCGAGTCCGAGCTCGGCGTCGGCTCCTTCTTCTTCTTCAAGCTGCCGATCCCCAAGGCTCAGGTGTCGGCGCCTCCGGTTCCTCCGGCGCCGCCCGGGCCGGCCATGATCCGCATGGCCACGCAGCCCCCGCCGACGACCCCTCCGGGGTCCTGATGCGCCTGGACGAGCTCCGGGCGCAGGTGGCGCCCGGCTCCCTCCGCTCCGAGCCCGCCGAGCTCGCGGTGTATTCCTACGACGGCGCGCTCGCTCGGGCCCGGCCGGACGCGGTGCTCCTCGCGAGCGGCGCGGCGGACGTCCGCCGCGCGGTGATCTGGTGCGGGGAGAACGGCGTCCCGTTCATCGCGCGCGGCGCCGGCACGAACCTGTCCGGCGGCTGTATCGCGGTCAAGGGCGGCCTCGTCATCTCCCTGGCGCGCCTCAACCGCATCCTGTCGCTCGACGTCGCGGGGCGGGTCGCCTGCGTGGAGCCGGGCGTCGTCAACCTCGACCTGCAGAAGGAGGCCGAGAAGGTCGGCCTGTTCTACGCGCCGGACCCGGCGAGCTTCCGGGTCTCGACGCTCGGCGGCAACGCGGCCGAGAACGCCGGGGGGCCGCGCTGCCTGAAGTACGGCGTGACGACGAACCACGTGCTCGCGGCCGAGGCCGTGATGCCCGACGGGACGCTCGCGCGCTTCAGCCAGGCGGACGACGGCCCCGAGCTGCTGAGCCTGCTCGTCGGCGCGGAGGGCACGCTCGGGGTCCTCGTCAAGCTCTGGCTCAAGCTGACGCCGCTTCCCGAGGACACGCGCACCATCCTCGCGGGCTTCCCGTCCATCGACGCGGCGGTCGCCTGCGTGTCGGCGATCATCGCGGCCGGCGTCCTGCCGCGCGCCCTCGAGGCGATGGACCGCCCGACGGTCGAGTCGGTCGAGGTGGGCCGCTCCCTCGGCTACCCGAAGGACCCCGCGATCCTGCTCATCGAGCTCGACGGCCCGGCCGCCGTCTGCGCGCGCGAGGCCGCCGAGGTCGAGCGCCTGTGCGCGGAGTCCGGCGCGACGACCGTGCGCGCCGCGACCGATCCCGTCGAGCGCGAGCGCCTGTGGGAGGGCCGCCGCGGCGCCTACGCCGCCCTCGCGCGCCTGGCTCCGAACGTGCTCGTCGAGGACGGGGTGGTGCCGCGCGACAAGCTGCCCGACATCGTCCGGCGCATCCAGGAGATCGCGGCGAAGCACCGGGTCAAGGCCTACCTCCTCTTCCACGCCGGGGACGGCAACATCCACCCGAACATCGCCTACGACGAGCGCGACGCCGAGGAGACCGGGCGGGTCAAGGCCGCGGGCCACGAGATGCTCCAGGCCTGCGTGGAGCTCGGGGGCTCGCTGTCGGGGGAGCACGGGATCGGCCTCGACAAGCGCGACGCCATGGCCTGGCTCTTCTCCGACGAAACGTTGAAACTCTTCCACAGGGTCAAGGACGCGGTGGACCCGGCCCATCTGGCCAACCCCGACAAACTCTTCCCGGTCGCCGGAAAGGCGGCGACCGGAAGGTCCTTCCTCCGCCCGCCCTCGGGCGCCCTGTCCGAGTACGCGAAGCTGCTCGTCGACAAGGTGAGCTCGTCGCCCGGAGCCTCGTTCCGCGTCCGCGGCGCGTCCACGCGCTGGAAGGACGAGACCCCGGCGGGCGCCGTCGAGCTCCTGACGACGGGCCTCGGACGCATCGCCGACCTCGACAAGCGCAACTTCACGCTCACCGTCGAGACCGGCGTCTCCATCCACGCCCTGCAGCGCGAGCTGGAGATCCAGGGGGTCTTCGTGCGGCTGCCCAAGTCCGGCGGCACGGTCGGCGGCCTTCTCGCCACCCGCCCGTGGCCCGGCCTGCGCGAGGACATACTGGGCATGCGCGTGCTCCTCTCGAACGGCGACGTCGTCGAGTTGGGGGGCAAGGTCGTCAAGAACGTGGCCGGCTACGACCTCTCCCGCCTGCTGCTCGGCTCGTGGGGGACCTTCGGCGTCATCCTCGAGGTCACGATGAAGCTCCACGCCCGCCCGGTCGAGACGCCGTCGTCGCTGGCGCCCGCCTCGCCGCCCAAGCCGTCCCTTTGGGCGTCGCGCGTGCGCAAGGCCTTCGACCCCGACGGCCGCATGAACCCGGGGCTGGGGGGCTGACCATGGCCGAATCCCTCGGACGCCTCATCACGGACCTCGGGGAGCGGACCCTGTACGACGCGGTGTCCCAGTGCTCCCGCTGCGGCTACTGCGAGCAGGCCTGCCCGACCTACGTCGCCACCGGCGACGAGTCCAAGTCTCCCCGCGGCCGCAACCAGATCGTGCGGCTGATGCTGGAGAAGAAGCTGGACGACCCCAAGGCCGCGATGGAAGCATTGACGACATGCCTGACGTGCGGGGCCTGCACGACGGCCTGTTACGCGAAGGTCCCGGTCGTCGACATCGTTCTTGAAGGCAGGCGTCTGCTCCGCGGCGAGACCCATTGGCTCGTGAAGGCAGTATGCCGGATCATGGTGACGAGTCCCCGACTCTTTGCCGTTCTACTTAAAATCGGCTTCCTCCTGAAGAAGTCCGGCCTATCGGCGCTCGGCCGCCCCTTCCTGCGCGCCGCCGGGCTCTCCGTCCTCGCCTCGATGGACGAACACACGACGGAATCCCCGTTCTGGAACCTCGACGACCTGACGCACAAGCGCGAGAACCCGGAGTCTCCCGCCTACCGCTACTTCGCTCCCTGCGGCCCCCGCTACCTCTTCCCGCGCGTCGGCGTCGCGACGCTGTCCGCCCTGGACGAGCTGAAAGGCAAGGGGGCTTATCTCGACAACCCGTGCTGCGGCCTTCTGGCTCACAACTATGGGGACCTGTCCGTCGCCCGCGAGCTGGCGAAGAAGAACATCGAGCACGCGGAGAAGAGCGGCACGGAACAGATAGTCGGGGACTGTTCCTCGTGCGTCGCCCATTTGAAGACCTATCCCCAACTGTTCTTGAAGCCCGAAGACCAGGAATGGAGAACTCGAGCCGAGAGCTTTTCCAAGAGGGTCAAAGACGCCGTCGAGCTTTACGGCGAATGCGCCGACAAATTGCCTTCCGCTGTCGCGGAAGGCGTGGAAACGACGTATCACGATTCTTGCCGCGCGATCAATCCGCAAGGGATCAAGGCTCAGCCCCGCCTCGCCGCCAAGAAGGCCGCGGGCGCCTCCTACTGCGAGATGGCGGGCGCGGACGCCTGCTGCGGCGGCGCGGGGGCCTTCGCCTTCGTCAACGAGGACCTGTCGGACGATCTTCTCAAGAAAAAGGTGGGCAACGCGGCGGCCGTGCAGGCCGAGGTCGTATTGACAAGCTCCACGTCTTGTCTTATCCAGCTTGCCCGTGGATTTCGTAAATACTATCCTGACGCCAAGGTCCTCCATCTCTCCGAGTTCGTCGACGGGGCCCTGAAAAAAACCCATGGGGCGTAGACAAGAGCTGGAGCAGCGTCAGTCCCTCCTGGCCCGGTTCGGCCGCATGGTCGCCGCCGAGACCAGCCTGGACACCTTGCTGACCATCATCGCCGAGGAGGTGCGCAACATCCTCTCCGCGGACCGCTGCTCGGTGTTCCTCGTGGACTTCTACAAGGGCGAGCTGTGGACGAAGATCGCGCTCGGCATGGAGGAGAAGGTCCTCCGCATCCCCATCGGCCAGGGCATCGCCGGCTTCGTCGCCCGCACCGGCTCGGCGGTCAACATCCGCGACGCCTACAAGGACACCCGCTTCGCGCAGGACCTCGACCGCATCACCGGCTACCAGACCCGCACCGTCCTCGCCGTGCCCCTGCGCGGCCGCGACGGCAAGGCCCTCGGCGTTTTCGAGGTTTTAAACAAGTCGCGAGGTTCGTTTACGGAAGAAGACGAGGGTCTGCTGCGCATCCTGGCCACCATGGCCGCCACCTTCATCGAGAACGCCACCCTCTACGACGACCTGCGCCGCTCCCACCTCGAGACCATCTACCGCATGGCCCTCGTGGCCGAGTACCGCGACCAGGAGGACACCGGCCGCCACCTGCGCCGCATGAGCCGCTTCTCCGGCATCCTCGCCCAGGGCATGGGCCTCTCCTTCCTCGAGGCCGAGGAGATCCGCTACGCCGCGCCGCTGCACGACATCGGCAAGGTCGCCATTCCCGACTCGATCCTCCGCAAGCCCGCGAAGCTCACGCCCGAGGAGTTCGAGGAGATGAAGAAGCACACCATCTACGGCGCGAAGATGCTGGCCAACGCCGAGAGCCGGCTCCTGCGCCTGGCGGCGAAGATCGCGGTCGGCCATCACGAGTGGTACGACGGCACGGGCTACCCGTACGCGCTCAAGGGCGACGCGATCTCCATCGAGGCGCGCATCGTCACCGTCGCCGACGTCTTCGACGCGCTGTCGTCGAAGCGCGTCTACAAGGGCGAATGGACCGTCGAGGACGCGGTCAAGTACATCCAGGAGAAGTCCGGGAAGCAGTTCGACCCGAAGGTCGTCGCCGTCCTCGTCGAGAAGCTCGGGGAGATCCTCGAGGCCCGCGACGAGGAGAACCGGCGCATGGTCGAGGACGAGGCCGCCTCCCTCCAGCAGCACTTCCCGCTCCCGCAGGCCCCGGCGCCCGCCCCCAAGCCCTCCTAGGCGCTCAGCGCGCCTTCAGGTGGGGGGACAGCTCGATGTCGAGGGCGCGCAGCCCCAGGAACAGGTCGCGCAGGAACCAGGCGACCCCGGCCATCAGCGCGAGCACGTTCAGCGCGAACACGACCACCACCAGGCTGCCGATGGGCCAGCCGGCGAGTATCTTCAGGAACAGCAGGAAGACCATCAGGCACGACAGGAACAGGCTCGCCCCGTAGAACGTGATGCAGCGCTGGAGGTAGTGCGCGCGCCGGTGCGTGATGACGAGCTGTTCGTCGAGCTCGGCGCGGTTCTTCGCCTCGGGGTTGCCGAGCTCGCGGCCCAGGGAGCGGCAGCGGTCGATCGCCCGCCCCAGGCGGCTCGTCGCCGGGCCGAGCAGCAGCCCGACGGCCGTGACGAGCACGGCGGGGGAGATCGCGAACTGGAGGACGCGCGCCAGCGTCTCGGGGTCGGCTTCGGGGAAGCTCATATTGCCCCATCCTACCAATTCTTGCTATGATGGTCGGGAACCGCGGGCGTGGTTCAATGGTAGAACGGGTCCTTGCCAAGGATCAGACGAGGGTTCGATTCCCTTCGCCCGCTCCAATTTCCTCCCCTCCTCGAAACATGCTGAACGTCAACCGCCGCATCCTCATCAGCGCTCCCTACGAATCGGTCCGCAGCTACCTGCGCGACCTGGGGGAGATCGCCCACTACGAGCCGAAGGTCGACTCCATCTCGGTGTCCTCCGAGGGCGAGTCCGCCGAGGCCGCCGGGCATTTCTTCGGGATGCCGTGGCACGGCACCTTCCGCTTCGACTTCGAGCCGGACGGCGGCTACCGCGGCGTGATGCTCTCCGGCCCGCTCAGGCGGATGGAGTGCCGCATGCTCATCCGCCCGGTCAACGGCGGCACCATTCTCGAGCACGACGAGGAGTACGAGCTGCCCCTCTTCCTCCGCCCTCTTCAGCCGATGGTCCGCCGCTGGCTGAACCACACCCTCGAGACCGAGCTCGACGTCATCAAGGAGCGCGCCGAGGCCCTCAACCGTCAGCTCCAGCTCAAGGTCCTCGACGCCTGACACGGGGCGTTCGGCCCAGCGCCGCCGGGACAACCCGCGCGAGCACCACGGCGGGCGCGGCGAGCGGTAAACGAGTCGCCGGGCGCGAGACGCCCGGCGCAAACGCGCTAAGGAAGGGCTTATAGCGTTAAGAGGCGGTAGGCGCGCTCGAAGAGGAGCGCGCCTGCCGCCCACGCCGGGAAGAAGTCCAATCGCACCAGGCTCAGGACGGCCCACTTATGGCCGCGGTACTCCGGCTCCCACGGAGCCTCGCCGACCGCCGCGCGCAGCGCCAGGCCGGTCAGCAGCTCGCAGACCATGATGATCGCCGCGTACAGCGCCCCGCGCAGCGGCCACGCCCAGTCCCCGACGAGCGGCAGCAGGATCCTGAAGCCCGGATACAGCAAGGCGTAGATGGGGAACATCCACACATAGGAATATCCCAGCAGCCGCCGGTCGCGCTTGCCCGAGGTCAGGGCCGTGAACACCACCTCGGCGGCCACGCCCACGCACGCCAGCAGGATCGTCCTCTCGAGATGAATCATGGTGACAGTCTTACCGGTATTTTCAGTTTTCGACGCCCTGACCGGTCAAAGTGAAAATACCGGTAAGACTGTCACCGATATTCAGGCGCCGTGGCACTTCTTGAACTTCTTGCCGGAGCCGCAGTGGCAGGGGTCGTTGCGGCCGACCTCGGGCCCGGTCTTGACCACGGTGACGCCGGGCTTGTGGGCCTCTTCCTCGAAGTCGCCCTTCTCGACGCGGTCCTTGTTCTTCTCGAGCCAGGCCTGGACGGCCTTCATGTCCTTGATGTCGACGCCGTCCTTCTGCATGTGGCCGGCGAGGACGCGCAGCTGCTTGAGGAAGGCCGGGTCCTTCCACTTGCGGAAGAAGGTGCCCATCATGCCCTTCATCTTGGGATCGTTGGCGATCTCGGGAGGCAGGGGCGGCATGCCCGCGGGCATGCCGGGGATCGGAGCGCCTCCCTCGGCGGGGGCGGGCTCTTCTTTCTTGAACGGGTTCTTGAGCTTGGGAAGCCAGGACATAACGCTCCTAAAATGGCGGAGGGATAGACCCTCCAATCTAACGACTTCACCCGCCTTCTTCCTAACAGACAGGTTTTTCTTCCGAATAGAAAAAGGGCGTAACGGTCAGAAACGTTACGTCATGGCTCCCGAGGACGCATTGGGAGCGCAAGGTCATTCTATCAAATCGGAGGAATTATGCTCGACGCCAGTTTAAAACGACAGTTGGACGTGATCTTGGACAACCACCGCACGAGAACGAGCGGGGAGTCGTTGGCCCGAGGCTCACGGGCGGGATATCAAAAAGCGTTTGAGGACTTCGTTTCGGTCCTCCAGACCAAGGACCCGAAGCGGTCCCTTCGCTCCGTGAAGGACTTCAACCCGGATGACCTGGGGACCTATCAACGGCACCTGGAACAGAAGAAGATCGGTGGAGGGGCGCTCCTTAAGCCCGGATCCATAACGCGCAGCCTCATGGGTCTTAAAGCCATTTTCCAGGCCGCATATCGCGCCAAACTCATGCCCACCAACATCGTGGCCGAGTTCAAACCGAAGTGGCACGCTGCGGAGGAAGGGCGCTGTCTGACCGGCGAAGAAGTAGAACGGCTATGCGAGATTGACGAGACGTACCTGAAACATGAGACGTTGTTAAATCAGTTCTTCCATATCCGTAACGCCGTGATGTTTAGCGTTCAAAAGGACGCCGCGCTTCGAGCCGGGGAAGTGTTCCGACTCTGCGATGAGGATATCCAGTGGGCCCGTAAAACACCGGGAGGTGTCGTGCCCGTTCTGATCCGCGAATCGAAAGGGCGCTTGGCAGGCTCATCTGAAACCGTCCCGTTGACGCCATGGGCAACGGCTCGCCTCAAGCGATACCTCGACGTGCGCCAAAGAATGTTCCAAGCGAGGGGCTTAAAGCCCACTACGCTCGTCAGCGATAAATCCGGCAAGCCGCTCGGAACAGTCCTATTCGTCAATCAGCAAGGCGCAACCATGGACATGGGCGGCTATCAGCAGGCTTTCAGAGTCCTGAGCACGAAAGCCGGACTCGATTCCGGCTATACGACCCATGATCTCCGGCATACGCGCATCTGCGAATGGGTGGACGCCGGGCTTAATCCGCGCAAAGTCCAACACCTGGCGCGCCACAAGAGCGTCCAGCTTACCCTTGAAAAGTATTATCACACGTCGGAAAAAGAGATTTTCGCCGATCTCGACGGCTTATACGGAACGAAGACCGACGTTCCCGCCGCGATTCCGAAAGACCTTATTCCTTCGGGGGAGGTCCGACGGGCATTATTCCAACACGCTCTCAAAGCCGAGGGGCATCCGCATGATGAGCATGTTTTGGATCGTCTGGACCGGCTGATTGAGGAAGGCGAGGCGGGATTGGCCGGGCTCTATTACACCGTGCATGAGACGTGCGCCAAGCTGAAAATCCAGCGAACGCAGCTTTACGTCGGCTGGATTCCAGCGGGGCACATTCACCCGCTCAAGGATGGGAGTCGCACCGTCTTTTTGAAGGCGGAGGTGGACGCCTTGGCGGGCCTGCGGACAACGGAGGAGGCCTCGCTAATTCTCGGCTACCGGGAGAAGAAGCCGACGACCATCCTGCGGTTCGCGTCCCAAGGGCTGCTCCCGGCGATCAGGATAGGGAAGACGATGCGGTTTAAGATCGACGACCTGATCGAATTCTTGAAAGACAAAAATTCTGGGCGTCTACGGCTTCCTGCGCGGGTTCCTAAAATGAAAATGCCGCCAATCGGTAGAACGGGCGATGTGTTCGGTTCCGCGAGTTTTTGGCTCCCTAAAGCGCCTTAAACTCCATATGGCCGGGTAAGGACTACAGGATATTAAGGATATCTTGTAGTTCGCCTACGATGAAGAAGCGCTTATTTTACGAGAGGAATGTGCCGTTGTGAGCTTTACGCGCCGCGCGCTGTTCGGTTCCGTAAGCATTAGGGTTTACCGCTTGGGCCCTGACAAAATAATTGGCTGAGCTTTGCCATGCACAGCAAGTCGCTTTTGTTCCGGTGTTTGACTTTGCGAATGATCTCGGTCTTCGAAGGACACGACCGGCAGGCGCTACCATCAATAATCTTATGATCGGCAAGCAACCCGGCAATTCCTCCGGGGAGAAGTTCTGTTGCCGCTGACTCTATACCGAAGAATGCCTCATATAGCTCGTGCAGTCCGTAGGTCCACCAGATCACGCTATTTCGAGAACGTTGGCACAGATCAATAATTTTAATTTTACCAGCCGACGCGCCCAAGACATCGTACATGGGTTCATGATCATATCGCGTCCATGAAGCCAGAACCCGTATTTTTCGTTGGCGGAGAAATGCAATAAGTGCGTTCGTGTCGGAAGGAATCTCGAACTGTTTTAAAACGCCCTGGTGGAGAATTCCCACGAGCCACAGGCGACCAGGGCGACGGCCAAAGGCGAGGCCCGTTTCAATATCAACAAATGCAGTGTGTTCATCGACCCCTCGCAACGGCTTAATTATCCGAGGTGCTTTCCAGGTCCTACTTGCGATCCGTGCCTTTATTTTTTTGACGTCAAGCCCGTGGCGCTTCGCAATGTTTATGGTGCGCATTTCGTCGTTTCCAAAGGTGATTTGTCGGGTGCGCAGTGCCGTTCGCACCGATGAAAGTCCGGCTATCCGACGTAAAGACCGGCGCTCATGGTGCCCAATTTCGAAAGTCCAGTTTTTAGTATCTATGACGGCGTATTTTGCGCGGTCATCGTCGCGGCGGCTTTGTGCGACATTGATTACTACTGTCCGACCGATTTTCGCCCATTCGCCTCCCCACATATCGACATGTCCGGAAATGCAAAATCGTGGTTGGTGTTCACGCACATAGGCCAAGGTCTGTTTTGATCCGATATGCTCGCCCTTCCGAAAAAAACCATATCCTCCGCCGGAGAGGTCGAGCTTTCCGAAGGGCGGGACATGCGATAACAGGATATCCGCATGTTTGGTCGTGACTGTCTTTTCTCCATACGGGAGGCCGAAGATGCCTATGCGCTGCTTCCCATCCTGGACAGAGTGGTACCCCCATGACGGTTCGGTCAGTAGTCGGCGGTATATTCCATTTCCAGAAAGATCGGGTGCATCGTCCTTTGGGTTTGGAATTAAATTTTGACGCAACAGTAGAATCTCGTTTTCCCTTTCTTTCAGAGTGGCCCGGCCATCATTATCAGACACCAGATCAAAGCTGCTCCCACCGTGGAAAAAAGACCGGCCATGGACCCGGATATGGAAGTGCCCCGCTTGCCGGATGAGCCAGTCCGCATTGCCATCAACATAATGGATTGGAACCTTTAGTGAAGGCGCGCCCTCGAATGGTCCTGGCGGCTCCGATCTGAGAACACGTAAAAGCTTCTCGCTAACCAAAGAGACATCGCCAGCGCTGACTGGTTTTATTTTTGGGTAGCCGAGTTGAGCCGTGCCGCGTTCTGTTTTTATCAGTAGAGGCCCCGCGCATGGAATTACGCGGCGAAGATCATCGCCAGCGTATACCAGAATATCCGGACGTTGTTGGCGGATGATGTCAGATAAAAATTCTAGCGGCTGCGTTGCCCAATCGCTGAAAGCTAAAATTCTCAGGCGCTTCTCCGATTATTGGGGTCCTCGTCATCAAATGTTTCAAGCTCGCTGATATGCGGCGGCAGATTGCGTCGGACCGATGCGAATCCTAGCGATTCGCGTTCTGCTAGATCCTCATCGGGCTTTCCTGCGCCGCGCCTCTGCTTTTTCAGCGTTTCAAAACTTTCGATAAGATGGCCGTCGTTGGGTTTCTTGCCGCTATGCGCGCACTCCAAAAGGGCATTGACGATGATCTCCTGTACATAGGCCATAGAGAATCCCGTCGCCTTTTCCGCCACCCTCTCCAAGACCTCTGCCGAGAAGTATCGGGTGCCTTTTTTCTTCAAGAGCGCCAATCTTTGGCCGGCATTGGGCAGGGCAAATCTCCATACCCTGTCGAAGCGGCTTGGTCGGTGGAGAAGCGCGGGGTCTAGATTCTCAGGATGATTCGATGTCGCAATTACGAGAACCCCATCGAGCACCTTCAGACCATCGAGTAGGTTTAGGAAATGGGAAATCGAGACTTTCTCAGATTTGACTAGCCGATCTAGGTCCTCAAGGATCACAACTGCGGGGGAGTGTTTATTGGCGAGATAGAACGCGGCTTCAATATCCCGCTCCCGGACCTCAGCGCGCACATGCACGGTGATAAAGGTTGCCTTTATGGAGCTTGCGAGCGCTTTTATCGTTAGTGTTTTCCCGCATCCGGGTGCCCCGGTGAAAAGGAAGCCTCTCCTGTAGGGGATGCCAAGCTCTTTGTAACGCTCTCGGGAACTGAAAAATCCTTCAACGTTCTCTCGAATATCATCCGCATGTCCATCGGCCAGAAGAACCTCGTCCCAGCTTACGCGAGATATTCGTATGTTCTCCCCATTGACGACCATGATATGCGGCTCGCCCGTCTTATCCCGTTGTTTGCCATATTCATCAAGCCCCCGATGAAATTCCCTTAACAGGGCATTGGACTTGGTTGAGATCATCGTCACAGTGCTGCGGCCGTGCAAGCCTTCGAAATAGATTACGTCTCGATAGTGAATCGGTTGACCTTGCCACTCGATCTCAATGTCGCCGCTCCAGCCATTGGCGTCCAGTTCCTTTTGTCGGTCCCAATCTGACCCGGTGTCTGTTATATGGCAGTCACCATTTTGACCCAACATGTCCTCGCTTCGGACTTCGTTCAACGCGAGGCGTCGTTTCAGAATGTTCGGGTGCCGATCTCTGAGAAAATCCAGGAGATATTGGAGATAAAGTTTCCCGGCCAGTTCCGAATAGCACGCATAGGTCTTCCATCCATCGTCAACGGGGTGTTCCGTTTGGAATTTGACCATCTCTTGCTTAAGGAATTGAGCATCACCCATGGTCGTTGTCCTCCTTGCGGCTTTGTTCCAGTCGGCGCATCCGGTAGCGATTGAAGACGATGCCAACGGCGAAGGCCGAAATGATTCCAAGAGTTTTTATCACTGTTGAAACTGGCCCTGAGGGTTGCGCGGAGAAGTGGCGATATAGATGGTCGACGAGAATAACAATAGCCGTAAGAAAAAAAACGCTAGCCAGGTCGCGGACGATCTTTCGAAAGCGCATCAGCTATCACCTTTTTTGAGTTTCTTCCACATCCGTTCTACCCAGGTCGGCGGTTCGTAGGAAATGGACCATAAACCACCATCCGGGCTCTTGACCTCGATCTCGAAGGGGAGGTTTCCGTACTTGCTGTCGATTTCGGCGCGGATCAGCGGAATTTGATTCCACGAGAAATTCAAAATTGGCTCCATTGGTTGTCTTAAAACACTGCCCAGGCCAAAATCGAGTTTGACTGTTGCTTCCAGCCGATCTGGTGGTTGTTGGGGGGGAATCAAGGGCCTCTCAATGGAGGCTTTTCTCGAAGCCCAGGCACTTGTTGCTCGGAATCTGTCTAAATCTTCCCGTCGAAACAGAAGAGTTTTTCCGGCTTTCTCGGCGGGTTTTAGCGAGCCCTCGCCAACAAGTCGACGGATGGAAACCACGTGATAATCCAGGTATTCAGCCACCTGGGTGCAGGTTAGGAGGTGTCCACCAGTTACGGAATCATAGAGAGCAGCAGGTTCGGGGGGTTTCATAAACTGTTATAATATAGTAACAGTCAATTCCGGCGTTGTCAAGGGGTTATTTCCCTGGCGCAAAACGCGCACCGGCAAAGATTCCTCCGTCCGGACCCGCGCCAATGGGCCGTGGCCGATTCCTCATCGTTGAATTCGTCCCATCGTCCAAGGTTATTGATGTCCGTGCCTCCTCGAATCCGATAGAACGGGCAGGGTAATTGATGCAGTACCGCCCGGCTTCTCGGCACATTCTGATAGACCGCGTAGCTCATAGCTCCGACCTCCTCGTTTATGTCGACTGCCAAGCGCGCGCGTTCAAGCGCCGCTCGACTTTCTCGTAAATATCTTCCGGCAGAGGAATCTTCCGCAAAAGCTCCCACGCTTCCGGGTTGTCGGACAGCTTTTGTAGGACAGGCTTTCTGCGGCCCCTAAGATTAGCCAGGACAGCCGTAAGGACCACCTTCGATGAGTCTCCCGCCAGTTGCGTTACGATATCGAAGGGGACATTGGGATTGCGCAAGACGGCGGCGCGGATATAGAACCAAGTGTTAGCGGCAAGTGCGCGAAGCGTTTTTGGCGGCGTATGCGGGTTTTTTGCGACAGCGATTTTGACCATGGGTCGATCCAGCGCCAAAGCCGATAGACCGGGGGCATGGTCCAAGGTCTTCGCCATCGCTAGTCGCTCATTTATATCCGGATGAATGGTCTTGAAGAAAAAGAAAAGCTGTTCGGGCGTGGATGCGGGTGTCATTTTCGATTTCCTCCTTGCCGATTGAAGGGCGGAAGCTCAAGATGGGCTTTCTCGAAGAAGGCGAGTAGCGCGCTCTCCATAAGCTCCGGCGTTGAGGTCTTCGCGCAACAGAAGTCCACCGGCTCGCCCAGACCCAGGAACTCTTGGAGGCGTGGCTGTAGCGGGTGAGGAGCTTTCGGCGTGATCGCCTGTTTAAGGCGCTTGCCGATGGACCCCGCGCCGCGCCATCGCGGAATCCCGATGTAGAGGATGGAGCTTGCCCCGACCACCCGCCCGACGGCGCGGTTGCGGGAGCGGACGACGTAGACGCCTTTCCTGGGGAGGCTCGCGCTCGCCAAGGCGTTTGCGGTAAGGGGCAGCCAATCGGACCATTTCAGGGTGGGCATGTCGGTACTGTGCCAGCACCCAGGGCCAATGTCAACGTTCCATTTTTATTTTAGAGCGCGGTCTTGTAGTAGTACGCGGGGGGGTGAACGAAAGCCAAATCTATTATATCGGCCTTTAGGAGGTAGGGAGAGCCGCAGCATCCCGGGAGACAAAAAATGAGAAACAGCCCCTACCTCACCGTCCAGGAAGTCGCCGACTTTTACCGCATCAGCAGGAAGACCGTCGAACGCTGGTGCCGGGAAGCACGAATCAAAACCGCCCATCGCGTCGGGCGTCATTGGGCTATCTACAAAAATCAGTTCAAGGATTGGCCCGATGCCTAATTTAACATCGGACCTATCGCCCGAAGAGCGCGCGGAACGCCTAGCCCAAATCCTCGCCAAAGGCGTCCTCCGCGTCCTCGAACAACAGCGCGCCGTACCCCAGGAGCCCGGTGGAAAGTCCACCGCTCCCAAATAAAGTCCATTGCGCCGCTGCCCTCGATTTCTGCCGGTCTTTGCCTGCGGAGTCGGTGGACCTGATCTTCTCGTCGCCGCCGTATTTTCGGCTGCGGGATTATCAGGTCCAGGGGCAGTTGGGCATGGAGCTTACCCCCGACGCTTACATTGGTCGGCTGCTGGAGATTTGTACCGAATTCCAGCGCGTCCTAAGGCCTAACGGCTCGCTCTTCCTCAACCTAGGGGATACCTATGCCAGCTCCAAATGTCGTCCAGCCGCGAAGATCCGTCCGCGTGGACGGACGCGGCCCACTGCGCCCGTAGCCTGCA
Source organism: Elusimicrobiota bacterium (assembly GCA_016191335.1). Classification (GTDB taxonomy): domain Bacteria; phylum Elusimicrobiota; class Elusimicrobia; order UBA1565; family UBA9628; genus GWA2-66-18. Next base: position 40,262 of record JACPOW010000106.1, read on the forward strand.
AAAGCCTTATGGGTATCCCCTGGCGTTTCGCCCTGCGCATGACCGACGACCACGGCTGGATTCTCCGCAATGAGATCATTTGGGCGAAGCCCAACCCCAAGCCCAATTCCGTATTCGACCGCTTCAACAACGCCCATGAAAAGATTTTCTTCTTTACCCGTTCCGAGACAGCCCGCTTCGATCTAGACGCGATCCGGGAGCCTTATAACCCGGAAACCGTGGCCCGGATCGAAAGGGCAATACGGCAAGCCTCTCTCGGCGCTTCCGGCAAGCGCGATCCGTCGGGTCTGGCCGAGAGCCCGAACATCATTCTTTCCAACATCGCGGCACGTTGGTCCGCTGGACACGCGAAAGGGAAAATTCCTGTGGACGTTTGGACCGTTCCGACGGCGAGCTTCAACGGCGAGCATTTTGCGGTCGGCCCCGAAGCGCTCTGCCTCAAGCCCATATTGGCTTGTTGCCCGCTGGGGGGCGTCGTGCTGGACCCTTTCGCCGGGACCGGGACCACCGCCTTGGTCGCGGCGCGGCTTGGGCGCAATTTCATGGCCTGCGAGTTGAATTCGCGTTATGCCGAGATCGCCAATCGCCGTATAAACGTCCCTTGAATCTGAAAATAGGTTCCGTTACAGTACCGGAGGTCGCATGAATGAAAATATGAAGCTGATTCGCTGCGCAATCTACACCCGTAAGAGCGTCGAAGACGACGATAAGGTGCGCATGACCTCGACGGAGGCGCAGCGTAAGACGTGCGAGGATTTTATCCGCGAGCGCTGCCGAGGCGGAGCGAACTGGATCACCTCGGACGCCCTTTACTACGAGGACTACGGAAGAAGCGGTGGCACTTTGGGCCGTCCCTCGATGAAACGGCTTTTGAGCGACATTAAGAAAGGCCTGCTCGATGCCGTGGTGGTCTACACCATGGACCGCCTAACCCGGAGCGTAAAAGACTTCACCGAGCTTCAAGCTGCCTTTCTGTCCAACGGCGTCAGCTATTACTCCGTCTCGGAGCGAAACGAAGGGAGCGCGCCGTATGAGCGCGAGTTCATCGAGACGATCATGATGAGCGTGGCGCAGCGGCAGCGAAAGGAGGCGGCGGCGAAGGTCAAACAGAAATTCTCCGTCATGGCTGAGAAGGGGATGCGCACGGGCGGCAACCCCATCGTCGGCTACGATATTGCGGACAAGGCTTGGGTTCCCAATGAGGCGGAGCGCCAGCAGGCGGAGGATCAATTTCACTTTTACCTAAAGGAGCAGTCGCTCTCAAAGGCGGCGGATCGCTTGAACCGGATGGGCTATCGGCTCAAATCATGGATTGTCGCAACCGGAAAGAATAAGGGGACGAGGCGCGGCGGGGCTCCGTATAACAAAAAGGATTTAGGACGCCTGCTTTGTAACCCGGTCTACATCGGCAAAACGAGGTTCAACGGAGCGGTCAACCAGGGGCAGCATAAGGCGATCATTCCCGTGCCGTTGTTCCAGGCGGCTCAAAAGCTGTTGAAGGGAAACCGGGTCACGCACAACTCCCGCAACCGGGACAAGATGGATTTTTGGCTGAAGGGCGTGATGCGCTGCACGGTTTGCGCCTCGGCCATGACGCCCTATCACTCGCGCAACGGCTACGGCAAGCCCTATACCTATTACGTCTGCACGTCGGCGCACATGGAGGGAAAGGATAAATGCACGGTCCGGCGCGTTCCAGCGGAACCGATGCACTCCATGGTCTATAGCCGGTTGAACCTTTTGGCGCGCTCTCCCGAACTTATCGCGAAGATCACGCGGGAGGCCCGTTCGCAGGCCGATAGCCGAGTGCCGGAAATCGCAGCCGAAAGGAAGCGGATCGAGGACGAGATTCGAGGCCTCGGCGTTCAAGCCAGCCGCTTGATGGAGATCTCGGCACAAGAGGGGATGAGCGGAAACTCTTTCCTGGTGCCGAAGATAAAGGAGGTGGGAGATCGGAAGATGAGTCTGGACGAGCGCCTACGGGCGCTAGAGGAAGAGGAAATGGCGGCGAGCAGCCGGGTCCCAAGTCCTGAGGTCGTAGCGGATCGGCTCAAGGACCTGTGCCGGGTGTTCATGAGCTTGACCCCGGATGAGAAGAAAGAAGCCTCGGCCTTACTGTTCCGTGAGGTGCTTTACGACAAGCCGAGCGGTCAGGTGGCGCTGAACTTCTACCCCTTACCCGGTGAGCCGTGGCTCATCGACCTGGGCAAGGGGGAAAAGTTAGATGCGAGTGTAAACTGGCGGAAGGGGAGGGATTCGAACCCTCGAGGGACTTGCATCCCTGGCAGTTTTCGAGACTGCTACCTTCAACCGCTCGGTCACCCTTCCTGAATTGAAAATCTGTTAGCGGTTGATTGATGATTTTAGCATACCGGCTAGCAATGGAGATGTAGCAAGCTTCAGCCACAACGGATTAAATGTGCGGTTTCCCTTGCGGTCAGCTCTAGCCTATTCGCCTTTGGGATCCAGAGATTCGACTCGGATTGATGGATATTTTCTCATCGACATACCAATGAGGCCCGTGGAAGTGTCTCTAAGCCGAATGTGGGAACAGCGACCCATGTATTGAGCGGTTGATGTGACGAGTGCGCGTGGTACGGTCCCGATAATGCGAGGAGTCGTCTCATTCGCGAGTGCTATGTCGAAACGACTTTGGTACTGGTCAGACCTTTCGCAAGACTGATTGCCGAGCAGACCAGTGAGAGTCGCATCCCCGTTTTCCAATGGTTCGGAATCTATCACAGTGACAAGGAAGCTCAATCTCTTTCCCTTGAAATCCATGCTCCGTAAACGCAGCTTTTCGTAGGCTTCGTGCCCATCAAGGTAGTAGACGCCTTTGGTTTCAATCAGTTCCCTTATCGAATCGACCGTATTCGCATCGACTAAGTCATTGGCGGTGCTTTGACCTCCCAGGCCGTCAGCTTGTTCAATGAAGCGTTCGGCGGCATCTATTTTCTTCCTCCGAATAGCGTCCGCAGCTAAAGGGTAATTAAAAAGCACCCGTCGATCGGAGCGTATGGTATCAGTGTTTTCCAGGGCACTGGTGATGTCGTTGATGTAAAACTGCGGAGCTTCATCAAAAGCAGTTACCCAATCTAGGAAGAAGAACGCAATTTTCTTTTGATCGGGACTCAATGTGTCCCAGCGGGCTTTGTTGGACTTGGATTGACCGCCATGCCCAGTGGCAATGATCTCAAGAGCAATGGATCCCAGCAAACAGTAACTGTCTGAGCTGGTAGCAGTTTCGTGCGATGTGTCAATAAATCCGGGAATTTTTCTCATTTCCCGTAGAAGGCCGGCCCTCGTCATGGGTTTCGTCGAGGTCTCGCTTGCCATTACGGGGGCACATGCGAAGAGGATTAGTGTGGTGGCAATACTTGCTACAAATCGCCTACTGGTATACGCATAAGTATTAGGTCATTTGGTATGCTGGCCGCATGTCCCGACCAATGGGCAGTCCAGCGCAGTTGGAGCAACGTCGTCTTCGCGCCCTTGAGCTGCTGAAAGCCGGCCATGGCGCGCTATGGGTCTCCCGCAAGATCGGCTGCGCCCGTAGCGCAGTCTACGCCTGGCAGGGTGCGTTTGAAAAACAAGGCGAAGATGGCCTGAAGGCCAAGCCTGTCCCGGGCCGTCCGATACGCCTCAACACCCGCCAGCGCAAGGAACTCGCGCGGATATTACTCTCCGGCGCGACGAAGTCCGGCTATCCGGGCGAGATGTGGACTGCCCGACGTGTCGCGGAAGTCACCGAGAGGCACTTCGGCGTTCGCTATCACCCGAACCACATGTGGCGCCTACTGCGAAGCCTCGGCTGGAGCTGCCAGAAGCCGATCAAACGTGCTCGCGAGAGCGATGAAGTGGCTATCGAGCACTGGAAGCAGCGTATTTGGCCGCATATAAAAAAACGCCAAAAGATCTGGAGCCCATCTCGTCTTCATTGACGAGAGCGGCTTCCTGCTGATCCCGCCCGTCGCCAGAACGTGGGCGCCTCGTGGACAGACGCCAGTTCTGCGCTGCGCTGGCCGATGGACCAAGATTTCTGCGATCTCGGCGGTCTGCGTCACGCCGGATCGACGGCGGATCCCGCTACACGCCAGATTTCTTCGCGATCGGAACGTCCGCTCGCCGGACGTCGTTCGATTCTTGCGCCTGCTGCTCAAGCGCCTGGACGGGCCGGTCTTCATCGTTTGGGACAACATCAACCAGCATCGCAGCGTCCTCGTGAAGGATTTCCTGAGGACGACTTCGCGCCTGCGCCTTCACCGCTTCCCTGGGTATGCCCCAGAACTCAATCCGGATGAGTTTGTCTGGGCTTACCTCAAGCGCGCCATCTCAAACACGGTCCCAATGGACCTTCCGCACCTCAAGCGGCTCATTCACCCGCCGCTTCAGCGGCTCAGACAGAACCAGAGGCTCTTGTGGGCCTGCGTGAAGGCGTCGGACCTGCCCTGGCCTTAGGCGGTCCGATTACTTATGCGTATATCAGTAGGCCGCATCGGAAATCGCCGCACTTTGCCCTCCACACAGCTTGTCGAGTTCTCGATCGTCATCCTAGCATAGGCAACATATCGGTCAGGAGCGGCAAATCGACCCGCCAGTATCCGTATAACAATGTGTGGAGCCAAACTCATCAGAAGTGCCTGCCGAAGAATGCGAGAAAGTCCAAGTTCATATGGGCTCGCTGCTCGGATCGATACTCCCGGTCGGTCGAACTGAGTACCGCCTGGTCATTGAAAACGGCTCGCTGCTTGAGATGACTCGAATAGAACTGGCTGGATCTAAGAATGAATCTCCATACGTGTCGATGCCGGAGGCGGCGCGTCTTTTCCAGCACGGTCGAAAGGGGAAGACGCGTAACTGGGCGCAATCCGAACAGTTCGTCCTGGCCCCCGCGTGAGTCTGGCTGGCCATCACCCGGCACCCCGTCCAGCGAACTGTAGTGCCCACCGGTGGTCGCTGCGCCCCGGTCTACGCGCGAGCCCCTTCCTTGGCTCCGATCTCTCGACCGGGCGCACCCGGGCGCGTTTTAGGGGGGAACTAGCCCAGGCAACCAGAATCGCTGCTTCGAGAATTGAATAATCCGTAGCCAAAAGACGCTTTATGATGGCCGAAGAACTTTTCCCAAGGTTCCACAAAGACATCCAATCGGACGCTTGTCGTAGCATCATGTGCCGTCTTCCGAAATGCCTGCAAGCGTTGGTGTTCAATCAATTTGCTCCACATCCTCGGGATAACTCGCGATGGCTCGATCCGATCCCATTTCCCAGCTCGGATATGACTAGTCCGTGCCAGGAGGAAGACAACTAAGAGTTTGTGGCCTTTCAACTGATTCAGCTTGTTCAGGTCGGCTTCAATTGCGTTCGTCATCGCATTGAACCTGCTGGGCGAGTGAAAGGACTCCTCGTTAACCAGTTTAAACTCGACCCAAATGTTGTCCTCGCTGTCCAACGGACGAGATCCATTCCATCCCCCAATGAAAAGGTCCACCGGAGCAGGTCGCTTTGCGCCCTTTGGTCCGGGGCTCTCAAGGGATACTCGCCAAGTTCGCCCCCTATCAAGCCCTCTCAGCGAACGCTTTAGTTCTAATGCGACCTCGGACTGAAACCAAATCTCCCGATTGCTGCCCAGTCCGATTAGTCCTGCAATCGCTTCATTCTTTGCAAGAACTTTGGCGAGTGCTTTGGGAATGTGTTCGTCGACGATTCTCTCAGAGGCGATCATCCTCGACGCCGCAGAACGACCAGGCGAAATTTTGTTCATAGTTTCTCCGGTACTCTCCCCCGATCTGCAGTAAGGCCTAACGCAAAGGTCTAAAGACAGCCACATTAGGCAAGTGCTTCCGAAAAAGTTCAGAGGTTATTCCGCAATCGTCGTAGAGGACGGTCGTTCCATGATCCTCAGCGGCAATCAACTTGCTCACGTAGAGACGGTGGGCCGCTTGGAGACTTGGCGGAAATCGGCTGACATCGAGATTATCATGTTCCGGGCTTAGAATCAACTTATCGTAGATAACCCCGTACTCCTTCAACTCAGCCGCCGTGGCCAGAAGGTTCTCCTTTGATGTGGTCCGGGATGAGACGATCAAGACCGTGTGGTCATCGCGCGTGAGAGCGACGGTAAGCCACCGGAAGAATTCGGGAGCGGCGTCAATCGTGCCATCAATGTCGATCTGTATAACCATGGGAACTGCCATTCGTCTCATATTGTGTTAGCCAATCGTCGAGCGTCGGCATGCGCTGTCCGTGCAATCCTGTAACGACGGGGGCCTCGCCCAACATGGCGGAGGAAACAGCAGTCGCGGAAGAACCGAAGAACCGAATAGCCTTGGCGTTCTTTGTCCAGAGTCTTATCGTACGCGACGATAAACACTCCGCCCCGACCCTTGTAAATCCTGCTTGATATGCGAGTTTCATGTAACTTCATGTTCGCTGGATCGAAGAACAGGTGACCTGCTGCCTTGTGAGCCGCGATGATCTCCTCTAGGTTGCAAGCTGCTACCCGCGACCTCTCTTTTAGACCGCGTCCCATTTGCTTCCCCCTTGGGATATGTGATTCGAAGTGGTCAGTATAGGTCGTGGAATAGGTCAGTGGGAAGGGGAATTGGCGGGGAAATTTCAAAACATAAGAAATAGTATATTTTATAAGGATAATTCCTGTTGGGGGTATTCATGCCATTGCCGCGCCGCACATGCTTTTCGCGACGCCACTATCCCACGCTAACCGAGCGCTAGTGACCTTACCCCCGAAAACTGGTCCAAAACTAACATTTCGCTGGACCAGTTTTCGGGGGTAAGGTCACCCGGGCAGGCGTCTTTCCGGGAGGGTGTCTGGCCGCGATTGACGTTTTCGATATGCGGGACTGCCGGATTGAATCCTTGACGGTCTCTCTGGGGTAGGGTTATACTGCCGCTGACCAAGGCGGAGGAATATGAAACGAACGCTTACCATTGCGGCAACAATTCTGTCCGTAGCGTTGTGCTGCCTGAAGGAGAAAGTAACGGCTGAAGAAGTAAAGCACCCAGTGCAGCCTAAGACGGAGGGCGTTGGCGAAATGGTTGGTATCCAGTGGGTGCCAATTCCAGGTGGAACATTTTCGATGGGGACCGGAAGTGGCGATGAATCACCGGCGCATAAAATCGTGGGTCTTCTCCAAACCGAGTGGGTGATTTTCGCCTGATTTCAGATCGGGTCGAGCATGCAGGTGAGGACTTTGAGGCGCAGATACTCCTCGTCGCGTAGGCCGTAGCTACGCCGCTGGATAACGCGGATCTTGTTGTTC